>JAGQZA010000058.1 GCA_020435805.1 Flavobacteriaceae bacterium | reverse complement strand
ATAGCGCATCTGATTACGGCTCAGAAGGTTGCAGGTTTGAATCCTGCCGAGGTCACGAATAAATAGTTTTATAAAGAAAACGCCAAGCTTGCTTGAGCGTTTTTTTGTTGGAACTATTTTCAAAGCGAAGCTTTGTTAGTATCACGAACGCAGTGAATAACCCTACTGAGGTCACAAAAAAACCCGTAATGATTTACGGGTTTTTTTATTCATAGTTTTCAGGCTATACATATATTCCTCCCGATACTTCAATGCGTTGGGCGTTAATCCATTTAGACTCGTCTGAACATAAAAAGGCAACAACACTACCAATATCATCGGGTAAACCAACTCTTCCCAGAGCAGTTAAAGACGCTATAAAACCGTTTAAATCTTTATTGTCTCTAACCACACCGCCACCAAAGTCTGTTTCAATAGCACCGGGAGCAACTGTATTTACTCTTATTTTTCTATCACTAAGTTCTTTAGCTTGATAACGACTTAATACCTCTACACCTCCCTTCATACTTGCATAAGCTGCATATCCTGGCAAAGAAAATCTTGCTAAACCAGAAGATACATTTACTATGCTGGTTCCAGGGTTTAATAACGGAAGTAATTTTTGAGTTAAGAAAAAAGGCGCTTTTAAATGTACATTCACCATAGTATCAAACTCTTTTTCTGTGCTTTCAGAATAGTACTCGTAAGAACCAACTCCAGCATTATTAACTAAAGCATCTAGTTTTCGGGAATTGAAATTAGAAGCTAAAACGGAAGAAAGATTGCTTACAAACGCATCAAAACTAGAGCTTTCTGCAACGTCTAGTTGAATTGCATAGCCAGATTGCCCCAACTTATTAATAGTGTTTATTGTATTTTCAGCTTCTGTACTTTTACTTTTATAGGTAATAATTACATCAAATCCTTTTTTGGCTAATTCTTCCGCCATGCTCTTTCCTAATCCTCGGCTACCACCTGTAACTAAGGCTATTTTGTTTGTGTTTTTTGTCATGTTTTATAGGTTATAATTACCCTACAAAGATGACAAGGATTTGCCATAAGTAATTTGTAATAATCAAAGGATTATTTGCAATATTCAAATAATTAAGATCGGTACGTTAATGGAGATGTTTTTGTTTTCCGTTTAAAAAAGTTCGAAAAATGAGCAACTTCGTCAAACCCAAGGCTAAAAGCAATTTCTGAAATATTCCAAGGAGTTTGTTTTAATAATATTTTTGCTTCTTGATTAATTCTACTGCTAATAATTTGGGTGGTTGTTTTTCCTGAAGTCTCTTTTAGCACTTTGTTTAAATGATTAACATGGATTCCCAATGTTTCCGCATAATCTTTGGCAGTTTTTAGTTGTAATACTTGGTTTGGCGATTCTATAGGAAATTGCCTTTCAAGGAGTTCTATAAATAAAGTGAAAATTCTGGAAGAAGCCGTAGAACTATCTTTTGTGGTCGGCAAAATAGGCTCCAGTTTTTGTCCGTTCAGAATAAGTTCTATTACATGATTGCGAAGTAATTCGTATTTATATTCATAATCCGAAGCCATTTCAGCATGCATTTTCTGAAATATGGATTCAAAAAATGCGTATTGGGTTTCCGTTATTTGGTACACAAATCCGCTCTGCGGCATAAATACCGGTAGCTCGTCAATAGTAATACCTGTTTTCGATTTTGACAAAAAATCTGCCGTAAACACACAAAAATTTCCAGCCTGGGAAGTATCCAGAGCGGTATATCTGTAAGGAATTTTTGGAGACGCAAATAATACCGCGCAATCTATTATTTCCACAACCTTATCGGCAAATTCAACACGGTTTTTACCTTTTATTAAACTTATTTTGTAGTACGTTCTACGGTTATAGGGCATTTCGGTTTTGCCGGTACAATGATTATTGAATTTTTCAATATTAAACACATTAAAATGCCCAATATCTTTATTGGATTGGCTGTCTAAAAACTTATTTAATTCTTCACAGCTACTGCCTAACACGTCTTTATAAAACTCTTTTATGGAAAGCGAACTCATAAAATTTGTAAAAATCAATCAATACAAAAGTAAATCAAATTTTAAAATAAAAGATTTTATATGTGATAAACTAAGAAAATGGAAATCACCCAATTATTCCACGTTGAAAAGATAAAAAAGGAAAAGGTGATGTTATTATATAATTTCAGCACTTAACCCTGCTTCCAATAATTTACTGCAGCGGGGTTTTAAATCTTCAAAAGAACCAGATTTTACAGTGCATTTTCCTTTATAGTGCACAATCATGGCACATTGTTCGGCCTGTATTGGAGTATGTTCGCAAGTAGCCACCAGCATTTCAATAACGTGATCGAAGGTGTTTACATCATCATTGTACAACACAATCTGGTTTTCAAAATCTTCCTGCTCTGCAACAAGAATATCTTCTTGATATTTTTCTTTTGTACTCACAAATCTAAAATACAAATTTTGCGGCAATCCAATTATTTTTTTCTTTGTTTTCAATAAATCTGAGTCCTAAGCTAAGACAACATTCTTTAATAATTGGCAAATCTTCTTTATAAAATCCACTCAAATACAACTCCCCTCCTTTTTTGAGACAAGTTACATAGGTTTCCATATCGCTAAGCAGAATATTTCTATTAATATTGGCAATTATAGAATGATACATTGGCTTTTTGGGCAATACCGAAGCATCGCCCAGCGACACGGCAATTTGTTTACAATTATTCCGCGCCACATTTTCTTCGGAATTTTCCACACACCAATCGTCAATATCAATGGCATCTAGTTGAGTAGCGCCTCGCATTTCAGCTAAAATGGCCAAAACAGCTGTACCACAGCCCATATCGAGTACCTTTTTTCCTTCAAAATGATTCTCTAAAATAAACTGAAGCATCATAAAAGTAGTTTCATGGTGCCCAGTTCCAAACGACATTTTAGGCTCTATAATAATTTCATACGCTACATGGAAAGGAGCATGAAAAGGAGCACGAACTGCGCAGGTATCATCTACCTCAATGGGCTGAAAATTCTTTTCCCATTCCTCATTCCAATTGACCTGCTCAATTTCTTTGAAGGAAAAATGTATCGTAAAATCTTCATTTTTAAGAATTTCAATATCATTTAAGACAGCTTCATTCCATTCTCCTTTTTGAATATAAGCCAGCACGCCATCTTCAGTTTCTACAAAACTTTCAAAACCGGCATTACCCAATTCGGCAATTAAAATTTCGGAAGCGGGTTGCAAGGGCGCTACCGTAAAATGATATTCAATATACACTGCACTCATTACATCGCTTTAATTATGGCTGCAAAATCTGCCGACTTAAGAGAAGCACCGCCTATTAAACCTCCGTCCACATCAGGTTTTCCAAAAATCTCGGCGGCATTATCGGGTTTTACACTTCCCCCATAGAGAATAGAAACCTTGTTTGCCATGTTTTCAGAATAATGATTTGCTATTATTTTTCGAATAAAAGCGTGCATTTCCTGGGCTTGATCGGGGGTCGCTGTCATTCCGGTACCAATGGCCCAAACGGGTTCGTAGGCCAAGATTATCTTTTCCCAATTTGCTGAAGAAAGATGAAAAAGTGCTTTTTTAAGCTGCGTTTCAACTACCGTAAAATGATTTCCGGAATGTCTTTCGTCTAGTTTTTCACCAAAACAGAAAACTACTTCCAGTCCATTTTTAAGAGCTGTATCTACTTTTTCTTTCAATAATTCATCGGTTTCATGAAAATATTCACGACGTTCACTATGGCCCAAAATAACCGTATTGACTCCAATATTAGTTAGCATGGAAGCCGAAATTTCCCCGGTGTAAGCACCACTTTCTGCCTGATGCAAATTTTGTGCACCCACTTCAATTTGATAATTTCTATTGCCCGAATCCATGACATATCCCACATTTATAAAAGGAGGAAATACCATTACTCGTTTTCCGTTTAAATTATAATTCTGGATTTCCGCACTAATATCTGTAACCAATTGAAGCGATTGGTCTCTATTTAAATTCATTTTCCAGTTTCCGGCTACTATTTTGGTTCTCATAATTGGGTTGTTAGTATGTTGGTATTTTGGATTATTGGATTATTTACTCATTAAATCATTAATTCATTGTTTATTGTCTGCTAATTTTCGGATCCAGCCAGCCGTAAATAATATCTACAAAAATATTGATTAAAATAAATAGGGTGGCTATGATTAGTACCGCTCCCATAATAATGGGCAAATCTAGCGTATTTAAAGCATCTACAATTTCTTTCCCAAGACCATTCCACCCAAAAATATACTCTACAAAAACAGCGCCTGCCAACATAGAGGCAAACCATCCTGAAATGGCTGTCACTACCGGATTTAATGAATTTTTAAGCGCATGTTTCCGAATTATTTTGGCAAAGGACAACCCTTTGGCTTTTGCGGTGCGAATGTAATCCTGACTTAATACTTCCAGCAAGGAGTTTCGCATCAATTGCGTCACTACTCCTAAGGGGCGAATTCCCAAAACGATGGCTGGAAGGATTAAATTTTTCCACTGAATGTAAGTTCCTTCTCCAAAATCATCGACTTCGTGCAAGCTGCCTGTCATATTCAAATTTGTGTATTTATGAAGTACAAAACCGAAAACCCAAGCAAAAATAATAGCACTAAAAAACGAAGGAACACTCATCCCCAGCGTACTAACCAATTGAATGAACTTGTCTAAAAACCGATCTTTAAAAAGTACCGAAACAATCCCCAAAAACACTCCTAAAATCATGGCAATACTAATGGCCGAAACTGCCAAAATAGCCGTATTGGGAAGTGTCTCGGCAATGACACTGCTTACGGGTTTCCCGTTTTTCTGAAACGATTCGCGCAAATACGGAAATTTAAAGACCACATGGGTTGTGGCAGTTGAAAAAAGTACGGCTGAAATGTATTTCCCCTCTTTCAAATAGGTGTAATCGCCTTCTGTTTTACTATGGAAAGAAAGGGGTGACAAATCGTTTAGGTACAGTACATACTGTTCTCCCAACGGTTTATCAAATCCGTATTTTTTTTTGACCACCGCAACCTGTTCTACAGTTTCGTTTTGCCCTAACATCATACGGGCAGGATCCCCGGGAAGTATATTAAAAAGCAGAAAAATAACCGTAACTACTCCAAACAATGTGAGTATGGCATACCCTATTTTTTGAAGCACGTATCGAAACAAGTTACTTTATTTTAAAATCTTCGGTATCGTTCCAGTGTTCTTTTTGGAGGATGGTCCCTTTGTGTAATTCTAAGATTCCCGGATTGCTTCTTACAATGGTTTTAAGGGTGGTCATATCACAAAAATAGAACTGAAAGTCTAACTTTTGTTTTGCGGCCAACTGCTCTGTTTCAGCAGTACTTGAAGCGGAGAGTCCAATTACTTTATACCCTTTTTTCAAAGCTTCATCGGTTACTTTTTTAATGTTCGAAAAACCTTCTATTTCAGTATTATCAAGGTTATACGCAATTACTACAATGAGTTTGTCTTCATTCAGAAATTGTTCGGTAAAATCTTCCCCATCTCTTTCAATGGTAAAATCGTGAATGGGCGGCTCGTAGGGTTTCCTAATAAAATCGGTCTCCACGCCTATACGGGTTCCTCCGGCAGGTTGTGGATCTAAGCCTGTAGTATTGGTAATAATTTCTTCTTTACCATTTATTTTATACTTCCATTGATATTCTATTATGGGTGGCAAGGCATCTTCAGGAACGCTCATCCCTTCGGTAATGTTATTTCCAATTTTATACGCTCTAAAATCCACCACCGGCAGATGCATCAACACGTGATACCCCAGCCATAAGCAAAATACGAGAGAAATTAGCACGGCTATACTTCGGAAATTGGCTGTAAACAAAGGGTTTAAGTGCTTTCTTCCGAAGAAAATAATAAGGATGAGGACCAATAAAACGATGTCCTTCCAAAATGATTGCCAAGGGGTTAATTTTAGCGCATCTCCAAAACAGCCACAGTCGGTTACTTTATTAAAATATGCCGAGTAAAACGTTAGAAATGTGAAGAAAACAATCATGGCCAGTAAGCTCCAAAGCGTGAATCTTTTTGCATAGCCAAGAATAAGCATAACGCCCAGTAATACTTCAAAAATCACCACAAAAAGGGCTAGCATCAATGCATAGGGAACTAAAAACTCGAGGTTGAGCACATCGGGCGCAAAGTAATCTTGGAGTTTAAATGAAAATCCAACGGGATCATTCAGTTTTATGAGTCCGCTAATAATAAATAACAATCCAACAACTATTCTACTAAAGCCTACTAAGTATTTCATGATTTTAGTTTATTCGTTTAAATGAATCATAGCAAAAACACTATAATTAATCATATCTTGATAATTAGCGTCAATGCCTTCGCTTACTAAGGTTTTTCCGTGGTTATCTTCAATTTGTTTTACTCGCAATAATTTCTGAAGGATTAAATCGGTTAAAGAGCTCACGCGCATATCGCGCCAAGCTTCGCCATAATCATGATTTTTATCCATCATCAATTGCTTGGTAAGAGTCACTTTTTCATCATACAACTTGACAGCTTCCTCCAAAGGCAAATCGGGCTGCTCCACCACGCCTTTATCTAACTGAATGAGTGCCATGATTGAATAATTGATAATCCCAATAAACTCAGTCCCTTCGCCTTCATCCACTTTACGTTCTGCATGTTGCTGAAGACTTCTTATTCGCTGTGCTTTTATAAAAATTTGATCGGTTAACGAAGGCAATCTCAAGATACGCCATGCGCTCCCGTAATCTTTCATTTTATTAATAAACAGGGTTCTACATGTTTCAATAACCGCATCGTATTGTTTTGAAGTATCTGGCATTCGTTTTTTAAGATTTTGCGTAAATTTCGCTTAAATTGTTAAGAGTTCAAAGTTTCAAAGTGGCAAAGTTTCAAAGAGACTGTGTTTCATTCAATAAAAACTTAAAATACCAGCTATCTAACTATCCAAAAACTCAATAGATGACGCTCAATTGCAAAGGAACCCTCATAGATCTCACTACACCAAAAGTGATGGGAATTTTAAATATAACCCCAGATTCATTTTATGATGGCGGAACCTTGGCTACTGAAAAACAACTATTAACGCAAGCCGAAAAAATGCTGAAAGAAGGAGCTACCTTTTTAGACATTGGCGGCTATAGTTCGCGACCCAACGCCGAAGATATTTCGGAAGCAGAAGAATTGAGTCGCGTTATCCCTGCTATTGAGTCAATCTTGAAACAATTTCCTGAAGCCATTATCTCTATTGACACCTTCCGAAGTGAAGTAGCAAAGCAAAGTGTGGAAGCCGGAGCTGCCATGGTAAATGATATTGCAGCCGGAAATTTAGATTCCCAGATGATGACCACAGTAGCAAAATTGAAAGTACCCTATATCATGATGCATATGAGGGGCACTCCACAAACTATGACTACCTTAACAGACTATGAAAATATTGCCAAAGAAGTGATTTTTTACTTTTCGGAAAAACTAGCCCAAGCCCGTGCTTTAGGGATGAATGATATGATACTCGATCCGGGTTTTGGCTTCGCCAAAACCCGATTACAAAGTTTTGAATTGTTAGGAAATCTGGAACTTTTTAAATCGTTGAACGTTCCTTTATTAGTAGGTCTTTCACGAAAATCGATGATTTACAAAACCCTTCAAACCACTCCGGAAGAAGCTCTTAACGGCACGACAGCACTTCACGCAATTGTATTATTGAAGGGAGCTTCCATTTTACGAGTACACGATGTAAAGGAAGCAATAGAGTGTGTTACTTTGCTTGAAAATTTCAAAAATTAAGTACCTTTACAAAAACCCATATCCTTTGGATTTACTTGATATTCGCATTATAGACATAATTGATGTGGTACTGGTCGCCTCCCTTATGTATTACCTTTATAAACTGGTAAAAGGCACGGTTGCCATCAATATTTTTATAGGTATTGTCATTCTTTTTGCTATTTGGAAACTTACCGAATTTCTCGATATGCTTTTAATGAGCCGGATTCTGGGCGGATTTCTGGGAGCAGGAGTGATCGCTTTGGTAGTGGTTTTTCAACAGGAAATACGCAAGTTCTTGTTAATGGTAGGTACCACTAACTTCTCGGCTCGTAAAAAAGTCTTCAAAAAACTGAACTTGTTTAACGAAAACGAAGCCATCACAAATATCCCAATTATTCTTTCGGCATGTACCAAAATGAGTAAAAGTAATACCGGTGCTATTATTGTGTTAAAACGAAACAATAGTCTTGAATTTGTAAAAATTACCGGAGACCCCATGAACGTGGAAGTGAACCAACCCATTTTGGAAAGTATTTTTTATAAGAATAGTCCGCTTCACGACGGGGCATTAATCATCGAAGATAATATCATTACTGCCACCCGGGTTATTTTACCCGTCTCCAACGATAAAAATATTCCGCAACGTTTTGGGTTACGCCATAGAGCGGCATTGGGTATTACCGAAAAAACGGATGCGGTTTGTATCGTGGTTTCTGAAGAAAACGGCCAAATCTCCTATTTAAAAGAAGGCGATTTTGTACTCTACGAAGATCTTGACGAATTGCAAAAATTGATTGAAAGCGATTTAAAAGACTAAACATGGAATGTAAAAACTGTACAAAAGAGCTTTCTTCAAATGATGACTTTTGCAGTATTTGTGGCGCTAAAGTAATTAGAAACCGACTTACCATTAAAAACCTTTGGGCAGATTTTACCGAACAGTTTCTGAACTACGACAATCGGTTTCTACAAACCTATCTCAATCTTTTTAAAAAACCCGAAGAGGTTATAGGAGGCTACATTCATGGTACCCGTAAAAGATATGTAAACGTTATTAGCTATTATGCTATTGCTATTACTTTTGCCGGGTTTCAGCTTTTTATTATCCGAAAGTTTTTTCCGGAGTCTATGGATTTACAAACCATTTTGCCAAAAGATAACCCGAATGCCGGCATGGATTTAGACTGGATTTACGATTATTATAGTTTCCTGTCCCTTATCAACCTTCCTATTTATGCATTCATTGCCAAGTTTACATTTATAGGTCTTGAAAAGTACAATTATACCGAACATTTGGTTATTAATACTTATCTGGTAGCACAATATACCATTTCCAACTTCTTAATCATTATTGCAGGTGTTGCTATGGGGATTAATTTCTACATAATAGGAAATATCCTTACGCTGTTTTTAATTTTTTATACCGCTTCGGTTTACAAAAAGTTATATCCGCTCTCTACCGCCGGTATTTTAACCCGTACCCTTTTGTTTTTTGGATTATTAGTAGCCCTAATGATACTCTTAGGAATTATTCAGTTTATTTTTATGTATCTCAATGGAGATATCGATAAAATTATAGAAGCCGCTAAAGCCAAAAAACAAGTTACTTATATTGCTTCTTCCTTCATAAACTGGACTTCATAAAGATTTTTGTAGAAGCCGTTTTCTTTTTTAAGCAGTTCTTTATGGGTTCCTTTTTCCACAATTTTTCCGTTGTCCATGACAATAATCTGGCTGGCCTTTTTAATGGTCGCTAACCGATGCGCAATAACAATAGAGGTACGCCCTTTGGTAATTTTATCGGTAGCGTTTTGAATCATTTCTTCGGAATAACTATCAACCGATGATGTTGCTTCATCCAATACCAAAATACTAGGTTTACTTACATAGGCACGAAGGAAGGCAATTAACTGCCGTTGTCCGGAGGAAAGCATCGTCCCACGTTCTTTTACATTGTAATGGTACCCATCCGGTAAGGAAGTAATAAAGGTATGTACTCCTATTTCCTTGGCAGCTTCCATAACCATTTCTTCCGAAATAGTTTCATCTCCCAGCGTGATGTTATTCAAAATGGTATCGGCAAACAAAAACACATCCTGAAGCACTACCGCAATATGACTTCGAAGGGAATGAAGCGTATAGTCTTTAATGGAAGTTCCGTCTATCAAAATATCCCCACCGTTAATCTCATAAAATCTTGACAATAAATTAATAATGGTCGATTTTCCGGCACCTGTAGCTCCTACCAATGCTATGGTTTGCCCCGGCTCCACCGTAAATGAAATCCCTTTAATTACTTCTTCATCTTCGTTATACCCAAAATGAACTTCCTTAAATTCAATATCGCCACGGGTTTCTTTCAATACAATTTCACCTTCATCGGCAATATGCGATTTGGTGTCTAAAATCCCGAAAACCCGATTGGCCGCCACCATCCCCATCTGCAGGGTATTAAACTTATCGGCAATCATTCGCAAGGGTCTAAACAACATTTGCGACAACTGGATAAAAGCCGTAATAACCCCCAAAGTAATGTCACCACTTAACGCTGCTTCATCTGTCACGGCATTTAAACCCCCATACCAAACAATAAGTCCCAAGGCAATAGAACCGGACATTTCGGCAATAGGGAAGAAAATAGAGTTGTACCAAACGGTTTTAATCCAAGCTTTTTTATGCTCTTCGTTAATTTCCACAAAACGCTTGTATTCGGTTTCTTCCCGGGCAAAAATTTGAACAATCTTCATCCCGGTAATGCGCTCCTGTACAAAGGTGTTTAAATTGGCTACTTGATTTCTCACTTCTTCAAAAGCAGTTTTCATGGCACGCTGAAACACTCGGGTAGCGTAAATAAGAATGGGCATGATGGAGATGGAAATTAACGTAAGTTCCCAACTTTTGTAAAACATAACTCCCAGAATCACCACCATTTTTAATACATCGCTGGCAATGGTGAACAGCCCTTCGCTAAAAATACTGGCAATGGTTTCAATATCGTTCACGGCACGGGTGGTGAGCCTTCCCACGGCACTTTTATCAAAATATTTCATCCTAAAACTCATCATTAACTTGAAAAGTTTCACTCGAATATCCCGAATCACCGTTTGCCCGAGCCAGTTGGCGTAATAGATAAATGAAAATTGAAATAATACCTCCCCCATCAACACTACAATCATTAAAATGACGTAATACACGAGCCCGTTCCAATCTTTAGGGAGAATACTTTCGTCAATGGCTTTTTCCAATAAAATGGGGCTCAATACTCCCAAAGCCGCAATGGCAATGGCAGCAAATGCCACAAAAGCAAAAGTCCATTTATAGGGCTTGGTATAGCCTAATAAACGCTTAAATAATTTAAAATCGAATGCTTTTCCTTCGGTTTCAGACATCCATTACACTTTTATACTTTCTGGGTATTCTATGTTTGTTAAATACAATCCGTGGGCGGGAGCCGAAGCTCCGGCATTACTTCTGTTTTTACTTTCAATAATGGTTTTAAAATCCTCCAAATTCATTTTTCCGAAGCCAATTTCCAACAAAGTTCCTACAATAGCCCGCACCATATTTCGCAGAAAACGATTGGCAGTAATAGTGAAAATCAACCCATTTTCTCGTTGCTCCCAATGCGCTTTTGTAATGGTACAATAATACGTTTTTACATCGGTTTTTGAACGTGAAAAACACTGAAAATCTTCATAATGTAGGAGCACCTTTGCCGCTTTGTTCATTTTTGAAACATCGGGCTGAAGGTGTATATGATACGAAAAACCATCCTGAAAAGGATTCTTTTTCAAATTTACGTGGTATTCATAAGTACGTGAAAGGGCATCAAACCGAGCGTGCGCATCTCCTTTTACAGCAAAGATGTCATGTACCGAAATATCCTTCGGCAAAAAGGAATTTAACCGATAGACCAAGTGCTGTGTATCGGTTATCTCTTCAGTATCAAAATGTGCAAAGGTCTGTTTCGCATGAACTCCGGCATCGGTTCTTCCGGCTCCTGTAATGGCTATTTCGGCTCCCAATAAGGTTGACAGTGCTTTTTCCACTACCTCTTGCACAGCTACGCCATTGGGTTGGTTTTGCCAGCCGCAATAGTTTGTCCCATTGTATGCAAGTTCCATGAAATAACGCAAGAGAATTCGTTTTGAAAAACTACAAAATTACGATTTCTGAAATGAATTCTTTTGAAACTCTGTAACTAAAATAAATACAAAGTCACATAGAGGATTAAGCCACAAAGCAAAACTCTGAAACTTTGAAACTTTGTAGCTTTGCAACTTTGAAACTCTGAAACTCTGAAACTCTGAAACTCTGAAACTCTGAAACTCTGAAACTTTGAAACTTTGAAACTTTGAAACTTTGAAAAAAATTCTCCTTTTAAGCGACACTCATAGTTATATAGATGAAAGCATATTAAAGTATGTTATGCAAGCCGATGAAGTTTGGCATGCGGGGGATATTGGAGATATACAGGTAACCGATGCCATTCAAAAGTTAAAACCGCTAAAAGCAGTATATGGTAATATTGACGATGCCAAGGCCCGACAGGAATTTCCCCTCGACCTTCGGTTTTT
>JAGQZA010000057.1 GCA_020435805.1 Flavobacteriaceae bacterium | reverse complement strand
CTGAGGGATTCGAACCCCCGACCCCCTCGGTGTAAACGAGGTGCTCTGAACCAGCTGAGCTAAGCGCCCTTGTTGTTAGCGGATGCAAATATAAGTTAGTTTTTAAAACCCACAAACAAATAGGTTAAAAAAAACTACAAAACTTCGGCAACTACAAAGGTACTCCCTCCCACAAAAATAAGATCATCAGATCTTGCCATCGTTAAGGCTTTCTTATATGCTGTTTTTACATGCAAAAAGGAATTGCCTTGGAGGCCATATTTTTCAGCCTCTCTTTGTAATTCTACTACCGGCATGGCTCGGGGAATTTTAGGCGCACAAAAATAATAGGTAGCATTTAATGGAAATAGCGGCAATACTTTGCCCAAATCCTTATCACTAACCACCCCAAGAACAATGTGCAATTTTTCATATTTTTCCTGAAGAAGTTGTTCCATCACTTGGACTAATCCTTCCTTATTATGGGCGGTATCGCAAATTACTTTGGGCATGGTTTTCAAAACCTGCCATCTCCCCTGCAATCCGGTATTTTTAACTACTTGAAGCAATCCATTTTGTACATTCTTTTCAGAAATATTCCACCCTTTTTGTTTCAGAATTTGCAGTGTTGAAAGCACCGTTTTCTGATTCATTTTTTGATAATTCCCTTTTAAATCGGAAGGGTAAAACGGAAAGTTTTCATCTTCAGCAAAAAATATATCCGATTGGTTTTGAGTGGCTACATTTTCAAAAACAGGCTTTGTTTCCAGTAATGTTTCGCCAATGACCACAGGAATCCCACTTTTTATGATTCCTGCTTTTTCATTGGCAATTTTTTCCAAAGTATCACCTAGAAATTGGGTGTGATCCCAACCAATATTAGTTATTACTGAAACTTCCGGCGTAATAATATTGGTGCTATCCAGCCTCCCTCCCATTCCTACTTCAATTACAGCGATATCGACTTTTTCTCTTCGGAAAAAATCAAACGCTAATCCTACCGTCATTTCAAAAAAGGAAAGTTGATTTTCTTCAAAAAAAGACCGATGTTTTTTTACAAACGTTGTAACACTGCGCTTCGGAATCATTCCGCCGTTTACTTTAATTCGTTCCCTGAAATCTTTCAAATGAGGCGAGGTATATAAGCCTACTTTGCATCCAGCTTCTTGCAAAACAGAAGCTAGCATATGACTGGTAGAACCTTTGCCATTGGTTCCTGCCACATGAATACTTTTGAAAGCATTTTCCGGATGATTTAAGTACTCGGAAAGCTTGAGGGTATTATCCAGATTGGCCTTATACGCAGATTGCCCTACCCTTTGGTACATAGGCAACTGTGCATAGAGCCAATCCAGTGTTTCCAGATAGTTCATAGCGAACTACATTATTTGACAATCAATTTTTTAGTCACTTTTTTAGCCCCCGAAGTGAGGGCAACAAAGTACAATCCGGTGGGTAAATTGGCTACGGAAAGTGTTTTTGAAACTCCTGAAAAAGACTCGGATAATAGTTGTGCTCCCAACTGATTATAAATACTAATTTCTCCCTCTACAGCAGACGGTAATTGAATGGTAACTACATCTGACGCTGGATTAGGAAATACTCGCCATGAACTTTCTTCAAATGCTTGAGAATTTAAAATCACTTGAGAAATATCTATTTTATAAATAGAACGCCCGTAACTAGCGGCATAGAGATATTGAGAGGGTTCATGAATGTGCATATCGGTAACGACAACGGTTGGCATTCCATTTGTTAAAGGCTCCCATAAACTGCCACCGCTACCAGAGCCAAACACACCAATATCTGTTGCCAAAAAAAGCTTTCCTTCTATATCTTGAACAATATCATTTACTGGTATATCGGGGAGTGAAGAGCTAATATCTGTCCAATTGTTGCCATTATTATTTGTTACATATACATGCCCTTCATACTCGCCATATCTGTAGCCCGAAAATGTGATATAAAACTTATTTGCATCTAATCTTGAAGCAAGTACTTTAGTAACCCATCTATTAGGCAAACTACCAGAAACATTGTTCCAGTTTGCTCCACTATCTTGTGTAATCCAAACATTCCCATCATCAGTACCTACAATAATCTTGTTTGAATCTAAAGTAGAAACATCTATAGAAATAATAGTTCCAAAATTAAGATTTCCACCTCCAGGCCCATTAGTTAAATCAGGGCTAATAGCCGTCCAGTTTCCAGCACCATTGGTTGTTTTATAAACTCGTTGTGTTCCGGTGTAAAGTAAATTAGAATCGTCAGGGTCGAACACCAAGGGTGTATCCCAGTTTTTTCTATCACTCCCAGAAATCCCTGCGGTAGCATTGTTAAAAGAAGCTCCTCCATTAGTAGATTTACCAATATTCCCGTATTGCGAAAGTGCATAGATAATATTACTATTATTATAATCTACTAGGGGTTGAAAACCGTCTCCTCCATAAATAGCATTCCAATCATTTGCACTTCCTGTTAACGTTCTAATAGTATTATTGTCTTGAGCGCCTCCATAAACTCTAAAGGGGTCTTCAATATATATCCTATAAAATTGGGTTATGGGAAGCGTTTCGCCTTTTATCCAAGAGCTTCCATCGTTACTGCTTTTATAAAAACCTCCATCATTGCCCAATAGCACCTCTCCGGGTACACTGGCGTTAAAAGCCAGCGCATGTTGATCTACGTGAACACCGCTAAACGTATCACTCCAAGTAGCACCTCCATCGGTTGATTTTTGCACTACAAAATCTACGTTATAGATGGTATTTTCATCGGTAGGATCTACTACAATGCCTCGAAACCACCAATGAAATCCTATATTGCTAAGCGGGGCAGAATTCATCTCTACCCAAGTATCGCCTCCATCTGCAGTACGATAAACCCCTTGAATGCTCCCTGCCGCATCTGCATAGCGCGCATATAATACATTGGGGTTCGATTGTGAAATAGCAATGCTTATCCTTCCTTTTTCTGAAGGCAAACTAGGCAATCCATTGGTAAGCTCAGCCCAGTTTTCACCTCCGTCAGTGCTTCGATAAATGCGTGAAGTTTCCCCGCCGTACTGACGGTATTGTGGACGGCGAATTCGCTCCCAGCTGGCGGCATAAATAATATTACCATTACTGGGGTGAATGGCCATATCGATAATCCCGGTAGAATCACTTACAAACAGTTTTTGCTCCCAGGTAGATCCGCCATCGGTAGAACGATAAACCCCTCTATTGGTGTCGTTTCGAAATAAAGGCCCCATGCCTCCCACAAAAATCGTGTTATCGTTATTTGGGTCTAAAGCAATTTTACTGATACTACCAATGTCTGGCAACCCTTTTACTTCCCAAGTAGTTCCTCCATCTTCACTTTTATAAATTCCATCTCCGTCGTATGCTAGCGAACCTCCTCCTGCATTGACTTCACCGGTACCTACCCAAACCACATTGGTGTTGTTTTTTGAAATTTCAATATCGCCAATGGAAAGCATTTCCTGTTCGTCAAAAATGGGTGCCCAACTAGCGCCTGCGTCAGTCGTTTTAAAAATTCCACCGGAGGCAGCTCCTACATAATAGGTTTGTGGTTGGTCAATGGGAATTTCAATATCTGTAATACGGCCTCCAATATTAACGGGGCCTACAAATTCCCATGTTCCACCTGTGCTTCGGGTTTGTTGTTTTTTCCATTGAATGGCTTCTTTATAGGCTTCAGTTTTAATTTCACCCGTGGGATACGCCCGTTGCATAAACATAAAGTCATGGGGGTGTTTTTCTATGCTTTTTCCGGGAATATCTTCGGAAGCATGTTTACATGAAAAAAAAGAGAGAACTACTAAAATAGAAAGAAAGCGTATCATAGAAATTAAAATTTTTCTAAAGATACTTTATTCCTTTTAAAAGTTAATTGGAAAGTTTAAAATCGTAGATAATCTTGCCTATTTGTTTGATTGGGGCATTAGAGTCCGGGTTAAATTTAGTAGCTAATGCGTTTTCTTTTGCCTTATCCAGCAAGCACTTTGTATTATTTTTTGTTCCTTTTACTCCAGGTCTGGCACTAATTACTTTTCCGTTTCTATCTACTTCAATACTCACCACTACAACCCCTTGCTCATTACATTCTTGCGGATTTCTAGGTTTGTTCAACGCCTTTCTTCCTCCTAAAAGATAATTTCCATCCCCATCCAATCCTTTCCCTGTACCGTAATAGCTACTTGCGTTTGGGTCACCTTCCGGGCTTCCTTTATCACCGGTTTTATCATCATTACCTTCACTTCCGTCAGCTTTGCCGTCATTTTTGGGACCATTTATCAAGCTTGATAAAGCATCGGTGGTAGTTTTATCGGCCTTGGGGTCTGGTTTCTTGGTTTCTATTTTTTTTACTTCCGTCTGGGTTACTTTAACAACTTCTTTTTTCTCTTCTTTTTTAATAATAGGAGCCTCTTCGTTTTCCTGTGTGACGACTTCTTCTTTGATTTCCGTTTTTGTTTGTGGTACAGCTTCCGTACTAGTTTGTTTAGGGGATGTTTTTATAGGCTCTGTAGGTTGCTTGTTACCTTGCCCAAAATCTGTAGTACCAAAATTTACAGCAATGCCATTTTCCGGGGGAGGATCCAAATAGGTAAATCCGAAATAAAAAAGTAATAACAATAAAATCACGTGTAGAATTACCGTGATCGTCATACTTTTTCTCTTGTCTTTGGTATCCAGCAAGCTCATGATTAATTGGGCCTTACCGCCAGTACTACTTTAAAATTATTTTTATTGGCAATATCCATCACGAAAACAGCATCTTCAATAGGCACGCCTTCTTCGGCCCTAAGGATAATAGTGGGCTCCTCTTGTCCTGCCAATACAGTTTTGAGTTCCTTTTCAATACTGAATTCGCTCACGCGTTCTTTATTGACATAGTACGCACCATCTTTAGTAATACTCACCGAAGCTTTTTGTTGGTTACTGGATTTTCCTTTTGCTTTAGGAAGGATTAAATCCAATGCGTCTGGGGTAATGGCTGGAGAAGTCAATAAAAAGAACACCAATAGAAGAAAGACAATATCGGTCATGGAACTCATACTGAATTCGGCACTAACTTTATTTCGTCCTCTTAAATTCATTAGGCAGGTTCGTTTAATAAGTCTAAGAAATCTACCGCAGTAGCTTCCATTTGATGAACTACCTTATCGGTCCTAACAACAAGGTGGTTGTACCCTATGTAAGCAATAATACCCACAATAAGTCCCGCAACGGTTGTTGTCATAGCAGTATAAATACCTTCGGCGAGGGTTCCCATTTCAGCCTGCCCACTACTGGTAGCTAATTGATGAAATGCCAACACCATCCCTATTACGGTTCCCAAAAAACCAATCATGGGTGCAGCACCCGCAATGGTAGCCAAGATGCTTACATTTTTTTCTAATTTGTACACTTCCAAACGGCCTGCATTTTCAATGGCTGTATTAATATCATCCAAAGGGCTTCCTATGCGAGAAATTCCTTTTTCGGTAAGTCGTGAAACGGGGGAGTTTTGCTGGGCACATAACAATTTAGCTCCCTGAATATTGCCATTGGAAACTTGATCTTTAATTTGATTCATAAAGTTACTGTCCATTTTTGAAGCCCCTTTAATGGCAAAAAGTCGTTCAAAATAAATGTAAACCGCAACAAAAAGCAGTACAAAAAGAACGGCAATAATAATTTGCCCTGCAAGTCCCCCACTTGCAATAAGATCCATAATAGAAAGGGTTTTTTCAACAGCTTCGGGTTCCAATTCTTGTAAAGCAACATCGGTCTCCTCCTGAAAAAAGAAGTTTAGCATAGGTAAATTGTTTAATTGATTAACGGTTGAGGTATCTTTAAATTGTTTTAGGTGTGATGAAATAATACTCTTTCAAAAAGAAGAAAAACACCGGCACCGGCTATAAAACCAACAAAGGCCAACCAAGTGATTTTTTTAAGATACCAAATAAAGTCTATTTTTTCCATTCCCATAGCAGCAACTCCGGCGGCAGAGCCAATAATGAGCATACTACCCCCTGTTCCGGCAGAATACGCTATAAAGTGCCATAAAACAGCATCGGTGGGGTGAACGGACATATCATACATTCCCATAGAGGCAGCAACTAAAGGAACATTATCAATAATTGCAGAGAAAACACCTAACAATAAAATGACTACATCTTCATTGGGTATTGCAGATTGCAGTACTTCAGCCAAGTAACGAAGGGTTCCTACCGGGTCTCCATTTTCGGCAATGCCATACACTAAAGATTCTAATCCGGCAACGGCCATAAGTATTCCGAGGAAAAACAGAATACTAGAAATTTCAATACGCGACAGGGCTTTATGTGCCGAATATAAATGCCTTCTTTCTTTGCTGAAATCTTCTTCCGGGTGAATATATTCAGAAACCAACCAAACAATTCCCAGCGCAAACATCATTCCCATGTACGGAGGTAAATGGGTAAGTGTTTTGAAAACTGGTACAGATACAATCATTCCAAGGCCAAGAAATAACATGGTTCGGCTACTCAATAGCCTTTCAGCTTCGATATCTTCATTAGCATCAACTTCAATTTTTCCTTTAAAAGCCGGTAAATAAGAAGCAATAAGAAAAGGCACTACAAAGCAAACAATGGAAGGTAACACTACAAATTCTATTAATCCTGCAGCACTTACCTTGTTGGCAATCCAGAGCATCGTTGTGGTAACGTCCCCAATGGGCGACCAAGCACCTCCTGCGTTAGCAGCAATCACTACCAAGGAAGCATACCATATACGGTCGCTTTTGGAGTGAATTAACTTTCGTAGCAGGGTAATTAATACAATAGTTGCCGTTAGATTATCAATAATAGCCGAAAGGAAAAAGGCCAAAACCCCAATAATCCACAATAATTTTCTTTTACTTTTTGTTTTTACGGCACTTTTTAAGACCTCAAAACCACGATGTAAATCAATAATTTCTACAATGGTCATAGCGCCAATTAAGAAAATAAGGATTTCTGCTGTTTTTCCTAAATGGTGCAACAACGTATTTTCAAAACCATGGAGCGCTTCCTCACCTCCGGTATTAAAATCGAAAATAAAGTCGTGAGTATCAATTACATTAAAAATTCCCGAACTAAAACCTACCGCCAATACAGCCCAAATAAGTGCCGCCATAATTAAGGCAGGAACTGTTTTATCTAACTTTAAAGGATGTTCCAGTGTAATAGATAAGTATCCTATAACAAAAATTAAAATGATAATTGATTCCATAAAAGGCGTGATTAGTGGTTGTCTAAATTAACTGTTTTAAGGCAATTTCAAAAGCTGTTTTACTAATATTTGTTTTACCGCTATTACTATTAAATGTATTTTGAATTGCATTTTTAATCGTGATGGAAGTATCATTAAAAATAGCTTCGTCGGTCATTTGTACTTTTCGCTCCATAAAATAGGCAAATACCCGTGCCATACCACAATTACTGATAAAATCCGGGATAAGGCTTACTTGTGCGTCGGTATATTCCATAATGGGACCGAAGAAAATTTCTTTATCTGCAAAAGGCACATTGGCACCACAACTTATTACTTCCAATCCGGTAGCAATCATTTCAGAAATTTGTTCTTTGGTAATTAATCGCGAAGCAGCACAAGGAGCAAATATTTCAGTTTTAAGTTTCCAGATTCTTTGATTTATTTCCTCAAAGGGAATCATCTCTTTTGCCACTAAAGTGTTTCCATTTTTCTGAAGGAACAAGTCTTTTATCTCTTCAAAACTGAAACCTTCTTCATTAATAATTCCTCCCGCTCTATCAATAATGCCAACTACATTGGCTCCCATTTGCGCCAAATAATAGGCTGCAGCAGCACCTACATTTCCAAAGCCTTGCACAATGGCACGTTTTCCTTGCACACTTCCGCCGTAAATATCATAATAATGGCGTACCGCTTCTGCAACACCATACCCCGTAATCATATCGGCCACTGTATATTTCCTTGAAACATCTGGCGAATAATGAACGTTTTCCAAAACCTTAATAACGCCTTGTCGTAATTGCCCAATTCTGTTAATTTTATCAGCTTCGGTAGGGGTAAAGTGACCGTTAAACACCCCTTCTTGTGGATGCCAAACGCCACTTTCTTCAGTCATGGGGATTACCTCATGGATTTCGTCCACATTCAAGTCGCCTCCCGTACCATAATAGGCTTTCAACAATGGGGAAACGGCTTTGTACCAACGCTCCAAAACGCCTTTTTTTCGAGGGTCACTGGGGTCAAAATTAATACCAGACTTGGCACCGCCAATAGGAGGACCAGATACCGTAAATTTCACCTCCATGGTCTTGGCCAAACTTAACACTTCGTTTTGATCCAGCCCAAGACGCATGCGGGTTCCGCCACCGGCAGCACCTCCACGTAAGGAGTTAATCACCGTCCAGCCTTCAGCTTCGGTTTCGGGGTCATTCCAGTGAAAAACAATTTCGGGATCTTTTTCTTCGTACTTTTTTAGGAGTTCCTTCATCTATTTTGGTAAGTAAGGGAACAAAGATAAAAAAAATGGGAAGGGTTTAATTTAGTTTCACTTAATAATAATGAAAAAATAACTTACTGTAAGCACCTCATTTCTTATTCAAATTCCTTTAAGCTATTTAATTCCCTTTGAATTAACATATCCCAAGTATCATTACCTTCAAAATCATTCCCATGTTGGGTTTCTTGATCATATTTTTCTTGCATATTTCTGCACATTTTAAAGAATTTCATATGCTCTGAATAATAAATGGAAAATCGTTTTTCCTCTTCATTTTTTAATTCCCAAAAACGTTTTCTAAGTTTTCTAGCAAAAAGTTCAGCTATATTAAAATGGGTTTGTTCATGTTTCAGCAAATTGTATGTGGACTTATTTACCCATGAATGGTAACAATAAAAGTTGGCAACTACTGATAAATCCTCGTAATTTAGGATTTGGTCATTTTCATCAACCAAAACATTTTCCGGAATAACTTCAATTTTATAGGAGGTCATTGCATTCCCCAAAGGATCATCCCAACCTACCGTACCTTTAAAATCCCCCCAATTCAAATTTCTATTCTTATCCCAAGTAATAATAGAATCTGTTTGTTCATTTTTCAAATTTTGCCCAAAAAAAGAACTAACGAAAATGAAAAAAATAATTATAATTAAATACATATGGTTCATATTCAAAAATAAACAATTCCACTTGAATGATCTTTGCTCGCCCCTGTGACACTTGCCAAACAGTTGTTCTCCCCTCTTACTTTTAGAATTCCCAATAGACCAAATACCAAGGCTTCTTTGTATTCTATAATTTGTGCATTAGGAATTACTAATTTCAAAGATTTTTGAGCTTTAAGCCTTTCCAATAAAAAGGAATTGTACGCTCCCCCACCGGTAATCAACACGGAAGCGTTTTCCCTAAATTGTTCAGAAAGTTGAAAAGCTATATGCTCTGTAAATGTTCGCAGGATATTTATTGGGGGTTCTTTTGAAGCTTCCAAAAGCGGAAAAACAAATTGTTGTACCCATTCCAAACCAAGGGATTTGGGTGGTCTTTTCAAATAAAAAGGAAGGGCATTTAGTTGCTGAAGTAAGTCTTCATTAACAACTCCACTCTTTGCAAAAATACCTTCTGCGTCGTACGATTTTCCTAATTTTTCGGCATAATGATTCAATACAATATTGACAGGACAAATATCATAAGCGATTCTTTTTCCCTCATTTTCAAAAGAGACATTGGCAAATCCACCCAGATTTAAACAATAGTTATATTCTGAAAATAACAATCGATCCCCAATGGGAACTAGAGGAGCTCCCTGCCCGCCCAAAGCCACATCCTGCACCCTAAAGTTGCATACCACCCTTTGTTGTAGTTTTTTTGCCAAAACCGGAAGATTGCCAATTTGAAGCGTCACTCCTTTTTCGGGTTGATGCAAAATGGTATGCCCATGACTACATACGGCATCTATATTTTCTATTGCATTTTTTTGAATAAATTTTGAAACTATTTCAGCCAAATAAAGCGTGTATTCCTCGTTCAAATGTTGCAACTTGCCTTCCGAAAAATGCACGGCATCCTTCAATATTCTTTGCCAATTCAATGAATAAGCAACAGTTTCAGCAGTTTCTATTTCAAAACGCCATTTCTTTTTTTCAGAAATATGAAAAGAACATAACGCCAAATCAATTCCATCCAGCGAGGTACCGCTCATAACGCCTAGAACTTTATAGGTGTTTTTTTGCATCCTTCGAAAATACTAAAAACATTTGTTTGTCATTCCGACGAAAGTCGGAATCTAAAATTAATTTAGACGCCGTATCTTCGCACGGCGTGACAAGTTTAATAATTTGCAAGTAAGGAAAATATTTTTCTTTCACTTGAGAAGATTTGAAATTTGAGATTTCCTATTTATAAGGTATCTTTGCACTCATTTCGAAAACGATTTAGATTTAAAACAACGACTATGGATTTTAGCCTTTCCGAAGAACATTTAATGATACGCGATGCGGCACGCGATTTTGCCAAAACCGAACTCCTTCCCGGAGTCATTGAACGCGATACCCATCAAAAATTTCCGGTAGAACAAGTGAAAAAGATGGGGGAATTGGGATTCCTCGGGATGATGGTGGATCCTAAATATGGCGGCGGCGGAATGGATACCATTTCGTATGTATTGGCCATGGAAGAATTGAGCAAGATAGATGCCTCTGCCTCGGTGGTTGTTTCGGTCAATAATTCACTGGTGTGCTACGGACTTCAGAACTATGCCAATGAAGCACAAAAGGAAAAATACCTTACCAAACTTGCTACGGGTGAAAAATTGGGGGCTTTTTGTTTGAGTGAACCTGAAGCCGGAAGTGATGCTACTTCTCAACGCACCACTGCCATTGACAAAGGTGATTATTATTTGCTGAACGGAACCAAAAACTGGATTACCAATGGTGGCTCTGCCGATTATTATTTAGTAATTGCTCAAACCGATCGCGAAAAAGGACACCACGGCATTAACGCTTTTATTGTGGAAAAAGGCTGGGAAGGTTTTGAAGTGGGCCCTAAAGAAGACAAACTGGGTATTCGCGGAAGTGATACCCACTCCTTAAATTTTAACGATGTAAAAGTTCCGAAGGAAAACAGAATTGGTGAAGATGGCTTCGGGTTTAAATTTGCGATGAAAACCCTTAGTGGCGGGCGTATTGGTATTGCTGCGCAAGCGTTGGGAATTGCCTCGGGGGCGTATGAGCTTGCGAGAGATTATTCAAAAATCCGCAAAGCGTTTGGCACCGAAATTTGCAATCACCAAGCTATTGCTTTTAAACTGGCCGATATGCTTACCAAAATTGAAGCCGCACGCCATTTGGTCATGAAAGCTGCTTGGGACAAAGACCAAGGCAATAATTATGATATGAGCAGCGCTATTGCCAAATTGTATGCTTCGCAGACAGCGATGGAGGTAACTGTAGAAGCGGTACAAATTCACGGAGGTAACGGGTATGTAAAAGAATACCACGTAGAACGCTTGATGCGAGATGCTAAAATTACCCAAATTTATGAGGGTACTAGTGAAATTCAAAAAATTGTGATTTCAAGAGGATTGTTGAGGGATTAGTACCTTGTCCGTTCGAGCGCAGTCGAGAACTACAAATGTTTTAAGTTCCAATATAAGGTCTCGACTGCGCTCGACCAGACAATTTGAGAGCCCAACAATTTGTCGGGCTTTTTTTTATTCCAAAGTAACAAAACCGTTAATTCTTCGACACATTAGACGTACTTTTCTAAAATGTACCCTCAAACTCAAATTTTTTACCGAAATTAACAGTCCGAAAATTTAAACATACTAACTCTTAAATAGCCATACCTATGTCTGATGATTTTGATTTATTAGAAACCGAATCTGCGGGTTCCAAACAAGAAAAAGTAGAAGTAAACTGGGGCAAAGCCGTGGACCAGATGAAGTCTAAACTCGCACAGGAAGACGACCCTGAAATGCGTCAAAAAATATTGAATGCTACACTGGATGATGTAGTAGGTATGGCTGAAAAAGACCGTACCTCGCTCCTGGAAGCCATTAAAGACCTTACCGATTATCAAGACGAGGTGGGGATTATCTTTGAAAAGTTTTCTACCCTTAACGCCAAGGAACAAAAGGTGATAGACGATGCGCAAAAAGCGTTGGATCGTGCCAGAATTGAATTGGAAGATGCCGAAAAGGTAAAAGACAATTGGTGGAACAACCTTTGGGGACGTAAATCCCGCATCAAGAAAAAACAAGCCGAACTGGAAGCAGCCCAAAAAGAACGAGAAGCAGCCGATATGAAAGCCAAAGCCATGTTTCAGGAGCGAATAGAAACCGCCGATGTGCAAACCCTTTTAAGTGAACTTTCGTACAAGAGTCAGGCAGCGGTAACACGCTTAAAAGATCGTGAAGTGGAAATAAAAGAAGTGGAGGACAGACT
>JAGQZA010000056.1 GCA_020435805.1 Flavobacteriaceae bacterium | reverse complement strand
TAAAGAGAGAATAATAATAAGTATGGAATAGTCCATCTATTGATTTTGATTTCTTTTTTCGATGTTTTTTCTAAATCTACGTTTAAAGAAAAACATAAAAATAGCAATAACACCAAAGAAAACAAAGATATAGGCACGATCTCGATTACTATTCCAATTGGTAATAACGAGATAGATTGAAAAGAGTGCCATCCCAATATATGCAAATTCAAAAAGACGGTAAATTTTATTGCCCATCCGGATTCTTTTTTTGTTCTTGATCTATTAACTGAACGCCATCGTTTGTTCGGGACAAAAATACGGTAAAATCTTCATTTGCATCAAATCGTTCTCCATCATTAAAAGAACCATCCTTAAAAGTAATGCGATAAGGTTGGTCTGTAAATACCCATTTATTGTTTTGGTCCCAATATAATTGCTGAGCATTAAGCACATTCCCGTCTGCCGTAGTTAAAACTACCTGGTCTCTAAGATCGACAATACCTGTTTCGTTATATCGTATTGCGTAATTGGACGTAACTGTACTTTTTTGGTCCTTGTCGAAAAAATGAACTTCTATTCCCTCCGGAAATTCTTGAAAGGAAAATTCGAGATTGGAATAATCCTTTAATTTTGGAGCCATTAAATTGGTTACAACTCGACCAGAATCGGTATAAAAAAGGTTGATATCCACCCCTTCTGAAGCGGGTGCTCCATCTTTTAAACTTAATTTCTGAACATTTTTATAATTTCCTTCACAAGCAAAAAGCGTGATGGCTACCAAAATAACCACCACGCTTTTAAAACTTATAAAATAATGTTTCATTTTAGAGGCTAGGAACCTTTACACTTCCACCCACCCAACAACTGAAAGAAATAGTTTGTCCTGCTCTTCCGGAGCTAAAAATATCACTTTTACTGGGTGCTCTTTGACGGTAACTGCTGGCTGCAGCTCTAGCAGTTTCGGCAATAGACCCATCCACTCTTGCTGCTTTGTCGGCCATTTCGGCTGCTTTCCAGTTGATAGCTCTTTTTTCAAAAACATCACTCCCGCAGTCATTGGTACTTTGTGCATACATTTGAGCAATTTTCAAATAACAAACCCCAAAGGAAGGCCTTTGTTCCACCGCTCTCAAGTAATAGGTTCTTGCACTACTTAAGCTTCCTTTTTTACGGAAATCTTCGGCAATAGTATAAAGGTATTTTGCTTTGTCACTTGGTTTTGTTTCAAGGTCAACCGCTTGGTTGTAATATTTTAAAGCTTCACTTCCTTTTCCTTCTTTTTCAGCTAATCTACCTAAATAGAAGGCAGATTTTGCAGAAGGCTCTAGTTTGTGTAACTCTTGAACTAAACTAAAGAACACCGGGGTTTCACACTCTTTGTCGTTAAGTCTTCCGGCAGAACTTTTTAGCCAAGCGATGTTTGTTTTATTGGCTTCAAAATTCTTTTCAATAAGAGGGATTAAGTTTTCACAATTGGCAATAATTCCCAATTTTGCATCCACACTGCTTTTAATTTGACCATAGTAGCCTACATTTTTTTCATAGGCTTCCAGTTTATCAAGGTCTTTTTTGGAAAGGGTTTCGCCAGCTTCTTGTTTGTCTAATAATTCAGTTAATTTTTGGGCGTAATTCCCTTCCTCTTTTTCAATTTTTTCTTGAATGACATCATAAAGATCGAACACTTCTTGAATGTCTTTTTGACCCTCTTCAAATAAATCTTTTGCCAATGAAAAATAGGTGTAAATTCTCTTTGGACTGGTAAAGTTTTCCTCATCTATTTTGTACGCTCGGTCGAAATCTTTGAATTGCTCCATTTTGGTACCAATACCATTGTCGTATTTTATTTGAGCAATATCAGACAATACATCTCCTTCTTTGGTTTTACTTGCATAGTATTTCAACCGAAGGTTGTACGCGTTTTCAAGATCCTTAATCTTGCTCTTGTCTCCTTTTTCAATAAAATACTCAAACATTTTAACCGCATATTGGTAGGTTGCCAAACTATATTGAGGACAGTCGGTAATTACTTTTTGATAATTTGGTAATGCAGCTTCATAATTTTTTGCTTTGGCAGGTTCAATAAATAAAGACGCTGTTGTTACACAAGGGTCTTGCGCCTTCATTTTAGAGGTTAAAGAAATTGCCAATACTGCAAAAAATAAAATACCTTTAGTTTTCATTTTGGTAGTGTTTATTGTATTAATCATATAATCGTTTTTCAAACCATTTATCATTAAGGGAAAGGCTTACGAAGATATTAAAAAATGATTCTTCCACGAGCCCACTGTTCTTTGTTCCTCTTTTCCCCAGTTCAAATCCGAGGTTTATATTAGAGAACGTTCTTCCCATTGGCAGACCCAATCCAAAAGATATGCCAAACTCATTTATGGCTTCATTGTTAATAGTAAGTCCTGTTTCCTCGAAACGAAACCCGCCTCTATAAACTATTCTTTTTAAGTAACTTGAAAAAGAATTGTATTCAGGAATATAAAAACCTCCTATTCTGAATTTGGAGGCGTCTTCAAAGACAACATTTTCGAGATCAAAAGTTCTATTGGTAAGGTTGCTTGTTTTTTGAGTTGAAAACTCCCCGCCCACAAACCAGTTTTTTGGTTTCCCTATTCCGGCTCCCAAAGTGAGTTGCGATGGGAAGGTAAAATCTGTATCTTCTACCGGAACATCCCGCAAATCCAAATCGGCTAAGTTACCGTTGCCTAAGACTAAAAAAGTAGATAGGGTTCTGCTATTTTCAGAATTAAAGCTGGTTTCGGGAGTAAAGGTAACCGAGCCCATAAATTCCAATTTTTCTGAAACCATTTTCTTGTATTGAGCTCCTAAGTTAAAACTGAAGCCCAGTAAGTCTGAACGATTAACCTCTTTGGTTCCTAATTGAATATTTTCTTGAGTTGATAAAGTAGTATTTTCAATATTCCCAAAATTATAGTTGGCATCTACCCCAATGCTAAGTTCTGGCGTAATTTGGTATCCCAACGTAAAAAATGCCTTATTTAATCCTCCTTCACCAGAATATTGGGTCGTGGTAGTACCTGAAATATTTTCCAACTTATAGCCCGTAGCAGTATAGGGGATTAAGCCAAAACTTGCTCCAAATTTTCCCATAGGAACACCAATAGCTAAATAATCTAAGGTAGTAGTGGTAGCTTTCTGACTTTCTACGGAAGTGCTTAAAGTATTAGATCGATGACTTCCTGAAATGGAGTAATTAACTAAACGTAGGCCGGCAATTCCTGCTGGGTTTTGAATATTGAGATGAATACTGTCTGAGTAAACTCCTATTCCTCCCATACTTCTATTTTCAACAGTACCCTTAAATTTTAGGTTTCCAATACCAAAAAAGGAGTAGGGAGATGTGGTCCCTTGTTGCGCCACTGAGAACCCCGTTATAAAAAAAGCAATAACTATTAAAAAATGCTTCAAAATCAATCTTTGTTAATTTCTAAAATGTGGTTTAAGCCTTCCAAAAGAAAATTTGGAAGCGCAAAGATGTCATTTTTTATGCTATCTCGCAAAAAATGAAGGTCTCCACCTGTTAAAATTGTTGTTAAATCTGAAAAATGAGTTTTATACAGTGACACAAAGCCCTCCATTTCATTTAAAATCCCCTGCATCACACCTACGTCCATGGAGGATTGCGTAGTAGTTCCAATAATGTTTTTCGGGATTGTGGTTTCCAGCAAAGGGAGTTTTGCCGTAAAGGTATGCATGGCTTTATAACGCATAGAAATTCCCGGCGAAATGGCTCCTCCTAAATATTCGTTATTACAATTTAAAACATCGTAGGTAATACAACTACCGGCATCGATAATTAAGACGTTCTTATTTGAAAATTGTTTTGTTGCCGCACTTACCAAGGCCATTCGGTCCACTCCTAAAGTATGAGGAGTGGCATAATTATTAATAAAAGGAAGCTTAGAATTAGAGGTTAGTATGTGAACATTCATTTGTTTTTTCAGAAAGGAAAGATTACTTTCAGAAAAACTTCCCACTGCAGAAACGATAGCTCGATCAAGTTTTGAAAAGATTTGTGTTAGTTCAGTAACCAACATCTTAAAATCCTCTGGAGAAGCAACTTTTCTTTCGAGTAATGAATCTTTATCAAAAACCGCAAGTTTTATAAAACTGTTTCCAACATCAACTATTAAGTTCATTGTTTGTCTTTAATATGGCTAAAAATACAATATGTTCTGCCTTTTGTTTGTTAAGAGGGTATTAAATTGATTAAAAACAAAAAACCCAAGCTAATAGCTTGGGTTTTTGTGGTACCTCCAGGAATCGAACCAGGGACACACGGATTTTCAGTCCGTTGCTCTACCAACTGAGCTAAGGTACCTGCTTAAAGCGGGTGCAAATATAAATTTATTTTAGCTTTCCCAAAACAAAAATAAAAAATTATCTGTGCTTTCGGTTTTTTCGTTATTTCAAGAAATAATGAATTTCTACTTAGTAGAGTTTCTTTTTATGACGTAGGTATCCAATACTATTGTTTTGGGCTCGAAGTGAATTCCCTTCTTTTTGGCTTTCATTTCTTTAAAAAGGAGTTTGAAGGTTTTTTTACCCATTTCAAAACCGGGCTGATTTACAGTACTTAAAGAAGGTGTTATGGCTTGCGATAAAAACCAATTGCTAAAACCCATAATGGAAATATCTTCAGGAACCTTTATTCCATTTTCATTAAATACCGCAATGGCTCCAACGGCAGCCATATCGGTTATGGCAAAAATGCCATCTACTTCCTTTTTATCTTTCAATAGCTGAAGAGCTGCATTTCTTCCATCTTCATAGTCCACATTTTCACATAAGTACACCATAGAAGAATCATAAGTTAGCCCGTGATCTTCCAATGCTTTTTTATAGCCCAAAAAACGATCTATAGAGTTTTGAGGTTGCAATGCCCCTCTAAAATGCACTATTTTTTTGCACCCTGAATCGATCAAATGTTTAGTAGCATTATAGGCAGCCTCACGATCGTTAATGATAATCTTTGAGCAATTGACCATTTTCGAAATTTTATCGAACATGACCAGCGGGATTTCATGACTTTGCAATTCCTTAAGATGGGCTATATCGATACTCTTATTTGCAAGAGAGATCATCACACCATCGACTCTTTTACGGATTAATAAATCGATTTGCTTTTTTTCCAGTTTGTAGGATTCGTTAGATTGAAGGATGATAACGAGGTATCCTTTTTTTTCGGCTTGTTCAATAATTCCATTTACTACACTCGAGAAGAAATGGTGCACTACTTCAGGAATAATTAAACCTACTGTTTTAGATTCTTTTGTCCTTAAATTAACTGCAAAAACATTGGGTTTATAATTTAACCTCTTTGCTTCTTCTTTTACGCGCTCTTTTGTGGTTTTACTTACATCTGAATAGTTTTTTAAAGCTTTGGAAACAGTAGTAATTGAAATACCCAAATTTTCTGCTATTTGTTTAAGGGTTACTTCTCTCATTAAAAATATAAAGTTGATTATTTTCTCGGGAATCTAAATTAACTAATTTATATGGGAACTCATATGGTAAGCCATAATTTTTACACAATAAAAAACGAAAACGTTTTCGCTTATTAAAACGCTGATTTTATTAGTTATTTTTTAACAAATCGAAAAAAAAATTGAAATTAGCACAATTGAAAATTTTACTTATAAATAGGATTTTCATAATTAAAAGTCAAGTATTTGTTTGTTAATCCAACCCATTTTTAAAAATAGGAAGGATTTTAAATCAATCTCCTTTTGTATAAAAACTTAATACATGATAAGTTTTATAAAATGCAAATTGGAATTAGCTTAAAAAAGGAGATTGGTTTATTTTTTTGGAGAATTAAAAATTTACTTTAAGTATCTATTGAATAAGGATTTTTACCTATTCTTTGAAATTTATTGTATATTTCATAATAATTTAATAACAGTAAAATTAACTTTTAAACCACAAACTATATGAAAAACAAACTACTAACTAAACTTTTGTTTCTCCCGTTATTTTTCCTGATGGGAGGTTACGCTTTTGCGCAAATTACTGTTGGTGGAAATGTATCTGATGCTAATGGGCCTGTTCCTGGTGTTAACGTAATTGTTAAAGGAACATCCAACGGGGCACAAACAGATTTTGATGGTAATTATTCATTAAATGATGTTGCTTCAAACGCTGTACTTGTTTACAGCTACATTGGGTATGTTACACAAGAAGTGGCCGTTGGCGGTCGCACCAACATTAACGTAACACTACAGGAAGATGTTGAATCTCTTGCAGAAGTAGTGGTTATTGGATACGGTACCACTACCGTTAAAGATGCCACTGGTGCGGTAACTGCTGTTACTTCTGAAGATTTCAACAAAGGAATTATTACTTCCCCCGAACAACTAATTCAAGGGAAGGCCGCAGGAGTACAAATCTCTCAGAGCAGTGGAGAGCCTGGCGCAGGCGTTGCCATAAGAATTAGAGGAACCAATTCTGTTCGTGCTAACAACAACCCATTGTTTGTTATTGATGGAATTCCATTGTCTGGAGGCAATACAACTGCTTCTAGTGCCGACACTGGAGGTTTTGGTACTAACCCATCTAAAAACCCACTTAACTTCCTTAACCCAAATGATATTGAAAGCATTAGTATCTTAAAAGATGCTTCAGCAACAGCAATTTATGGTTCAAGAGGTTCTAACGGTGTTGTTATTATCACAACTAAATCTGGAAAGGGAAACAGAGGAGGTGTTTGGGAAGTTTCATCAAACTTAAGTATTTCTTCACTTAGAGAAAGATATGATTTATTATCTGCAGAAGATTACCTACTTTATAGTGAAGCTGCAGGTTTTGATGCCAATGCCAGAAATAAAAGATCAAGAACTGATTGGCAAGATGTTATATTTAGAACTTCAGCTTCTACACAAAATGATGTCTCCTACTCAAACAGCTATAGTACTGGAGATGTAAGAGCTTCTTTTGGATATACCAAAAATTTTGGAATTCTTGAAAATACTTCCTTGGAGAGAATCAATGGGCGTTTTAACATTTCCCAACGCTTCCTTCAAAATAAATTAAAGTTAAATTTTAACGGAACCGTATCAAGAGTTAATGACGAAACTACTGCAACGGGAGGTGGCGCCGGATTTAGAGGCGACATTATAGGTGCTGCTGTAGCTGCAAATCCAACGTGGCCAGCTGACCCAGATTTTGTAAATACAGATGGTTTGTTTAACCCTCTTTCACTATTACAATACACACAAAACCACTCCAATACAAACCGATATTTACTCAATCTTTCCTTAGCGTACGATATCTTACCAGAGCTTACTGCAAAAGTAAATCTTGGTTACGACACTTCCGATTCAAGAAGGATTGCCGTTGCTTCCCGTGATGGAGAAAACTTACAAAATGGTGTTTTTGAAAATGGTCGCGGAACCTTAAATGACCTAGACCTTGAAAGTAAATTAATGGAGATTACCCTAAATTACAAAAAAGACTTTGGCAACATTAGCCTTGATGTATTAGGAGGTTTCTCTTATCAAGACTTTAACACCAAGGGAAAAAATGTTAATGCCTTTGGATTCTTCACCTCTGAATTGAATGAAATGAGAGAAGCCATTGAAAGCTCTATTGATGCCCTTGAAAGTAGAATAAGTGGTGATTACCAACAATATGGTTTTTCAAATAATTATAATGGAGATTTTAACCCCAACAGCGGGCAAATATTTGTGAATAGACTATTCCCTGATATTGCCACAGATTTTCTAACGGGTGCTGTAGGAAATTTAGGCGTTGAATCTCTTACAGCAGACACATTTGATAATACCGATGAATTACAATCTTTCTTTGGTCGTGTAAATGTTGGTATTTCAGACAAATACTTATTCACAGCTACGGTAAGAGCAGATGGTTCTACTCGATTTGGAGCTAATAATAAGTATGGCTACTTCCCTTCTGGAGCCTTTGCATGGAAAATTAATGAAGAAGGCTTCTTAGGAGATAATGTATCTACCTTAAAATTAAGATTAAATGCCGGAGTTACAGGTAATCAAGAAGGTCTTGGTTATGGAAATTCAATAAGAAGAAGAAAGTTTGGTGCTCCAGGTATCGACAATAATGGGGCTATAACTATTCCTCAAGAAACTAACGTATCTTTTGGAAATGACGACCTTAAATGGGAAGAAAACTTACAATTTGGTGCTGGTCTTGATTTCGGTTTTAACAACGACCGTTTAAATGGTAGCATTGATTACTATAGAAAAACCACTAAGGATTTATTATTCAACGTGCAATCTTCACAACCTGCTCCTCAACCTTTTGTATTCTTCAATTTACCAGATTCAGAAGTACTAAACCAAGGGATTGAGTTTGCGTTAAATTACGACATTGTACAAAATGACAATTTTACTTGGAATGCTGGGTTTAATGTAACTTATAACAAAAACGAGATTACCTCATTAACGGGTATCTATGAATCTGGAACTATTAATGGTCAAGGATTAACTGGGGCTTTTGCTCAGGCATTTGAACAGGGACAGCCATTATTCTCTTTCTATTTAAGGGAATTTGAAGGCTTTGATCCTGCAACTGGACAACCTATCCAAGAAGACGTCCAAAAATTTGTTGGAAAGAGTGCCCTACCTGACTTTGTGGGAGGTTTCTCAACTTCAGTAAGCTATAAAAATTGGTCTCTTTCCACTTTCTTATCAGGTCAGTTTGGTCACTATGTGTATAATAACACTACAAACGCATTTTTTACCGCAGGTTCCTTTGGAAGCGCTAGAAACGTTCCTTATAGTACTGTTGGGGATATCAATGCTATTTCAGTTAACACACAAGACAATTATGCAATTTTAGGAAATGGTGAGGCTACCAATGCCGCCGCAGAAGTATCTACCCGCTTTTTAGAAAAAGGAGACTTCATCCGTTTAGAAAACGTTTCCTTAAGTTATAATTGGCCTCTAAAGGACGATGCTTTCTTTAAATCTATTACTTTAACAGCTATAGGGCAAAACCTATTCCTAATTACCGATTACTCCGGATTAGATCCAGAAGTAAACTCTGCTGCTGCTGCGGGTGATGGGAACATAAGAAATGGTTTACCAACGGCTGGTATCGATTTTGGAGCATATCCAAGACCAAAAACATACACTTTCGGATTTAGTGCTAAATTTTAAAAAATTGATGAAAATGAAATATATCTTTAAAAACCCAAAACTAATTGCTCTATTGGCAATTTCTTTGACCCTTTTTAGTTCCTGTACAGATTTAGAAGTAGATTTGACAGATTCTATTGGACCTGAAGAAGGTAGTGGAAACTTTAATGGAGTAGGTGATGTGGAATCTTCTCTAGGAGGACTTTACAATGACATATACGGACAGTTAGGTAACCAAGAAAATTTCTTTGCCCTAAATGAAGTTTCTACCGATGAAACTTTAGTACCCACTAGAGGTACCGACTGGGGCGATAATGGAATTTGGAGGACTTTACACAGCCACACTTGGAGTCCTACACACCAGTATATATTAAATACTTGGAATCAGCTTAATCAAAATGTCTTTAGAGCTTCGGAAATTATTGATCCACTAAGTGACCCAAGCCAAGGTCAAGAGGCTGAAGCACGCTTCCTTAGAGCGTTCAGCATGTATTTTGTGCTTGATTTATGGGGTTTGCAGCCATTTAGAAACCCAACCGATGGACCTGAAGTGGTTCCTTCTGTACTTTCTGCTCAAGAAGCTTACGATTTTATCATTAACGATCTTGAAACAGCGATTCCTAATTTACCTGATAATGGTCCTAGTGATACAAATAATAAAGCTACCCAAGCTGCCGCGAATTTCTTATTAGCAAAAGTGATACTAAACTCTGAAAGATATACAGGAAGTGCTCCTAACTATCAAAAAGTGATTGATTTAGTTGATGCTATTGCCGCTAACGGTTATGCATTACAAGCAGGTTACTTTAACCTATTTGAACAAACTTTGGATAATGAAACCATTTGGTTTGCCAGTACTGGAGTTGGAAATAGAATTTGGAATGGTTTACATTACAACCAAAATTCACCAGACAATGGTGGAGGTGGATGGAATGGATTCTCTACTCTTGCCGAATTCTATGACAGCTTCGAAGGCGATCCTAACAGCAACAATGTTGGCGATGGACAAGAAGAAAGGAGAGGATGGGTGCCAGATGCTGCTACATCAAATGCTGAAAATCTTGGTATTGGATATGGATTCCTAATCGGTCAACAGTACAATGAAGACGGAAGCCCACTTTCAGATCGATCAGGAAACCCATTAGTGTTTACCAAACAGTTACCAGGGCTTTCAGGGAATGGCGAAGCAACTGGTATTCGTATCATCAAATACCATCCAGGTGGTGAAGGAGGTTCTTTTAGATCTCATGAAATTGTCTTCCGTTATGCAGATGCACATTTAATGAAGGCAGAAGCAATGATGCGTATGGGAGGAAATGCTACCACTCTTGTTAATGAGCTTAGAACCCTACGCGGAGCTACTCCTCTTGGAAGTGTTTCTGAAGCCGATTTACTTGCTGAAAGAGGACGCGAATTATACATAGAATTCTGGAGAAGAAACGACTTATTGCGTTTTGGAGAATTCACTAGAAATTGGGAGTTTAAAAATGAAGCCTCTGTAGGTGACAGTAAATGGAATTTGTACCCTATTCCTGTTAATGCATTACTTTCAAATCCTAATTTAACTCAAAATCCTGGTTATTAATTTAACCGGTTTACTATAAAAAAGGTCGCCAATGGCGGCCTTTTTTAATGATATTAATATTTCATTAATCTTTTTAAAGTGTCCTTAATAAAAAGATAGCTTACAAATGAATAAATTAGCAAGCTAATTTAAATACAAAAAAAGCTACAGTATAACTATGGGTTTAAAAAAAATCCTTTTTTTATTTGTCCTCCCATGGATTATTAGCTGTAGTAAAAAGGAACCGCATCTTTTTGAAAAATTAGCAGAAAGTTCTACCAGAGTAGCATTTCAAAATACAGTAAAATCATCGTTAGGTTTAAATATTTTAAACTATATCTATTATTATAATGGCGCCGGAGTTGCAACCGCAGATTTCAACAATGATGGGCTTCTCGATATTTATTTTACTGCGAACCAAGCTCCAGATAAATTATTCCTGAATAAAGGAAATCTACAATTTAATGATATAACGCAAAAAGCCGGAATAGACAATACAGAAAACTGGACCAATGGGGTCTCTATTGTTGACATTAACCAAGATGGCTTTATGGATATTTATATCTGTAAAACGGGTAATTATTTACACGTAAAAGGCAGAAATTTACTATACATAAATCAAGGAGTTAATGCCGAAGGTATCCCAAGCTTTAAGGAAGAAGCTTTACCTTATGGATTAGGATTTGTTGGTTTTTCTACTCAAGCCAGTTTTTTTGATGTCGATCTGGATGGAGATTTAGACATGTATTTATTAAATCATAGCACCAACCCTAATCAAAACTACGGAAAAGGAGCGCTGAGAAAGATTCCAAATATGGAATCCGGAGATAAGCTATTCGAAAACCGGAATGGGGTTTTCTTCGACATTTCTGAAACGTCTGGAATTTTTCAAAGCAAAACAGGGTATGGTTTAGGCATTTCGGTAAGTGACATAAATAATGACGGATACCCAGACATATATATAAGTAACGATTTTTTTGAGAATGATTATCTATATATTAATCAAGGGGATAAAACCTTCAAGGAAGTCATACATATTGAAAACCCTGCCATGGGTCATACCACACATTACTCTATGGGAAATGATATTGCAGACATCAATAATGATGGCTTAACCGATATTGTTTCTGTAGATATGCTCCCCGAAGATTTAACTACTTACAAAACTTCGGGAACTGAATTTAATTATCAAAACTATACTAATTATATTAAAAATGGTTATGCATACCAATTCATGCAAAACACGCTGCAACTTAATAATGGCAATGGTAGTTTTAGTGAAATAGGCTACGTCAGTGGTATTGCAGCTTCCGAATGGTCATGGAGCCCCCTCATAGCAGATTTTGATAACGATGGCTTTAACGACATCTACATTACCAACGGTATTTTAGGGGCCACCAACGATATGGATTTTATCAATTTTATTGCCAATGATAACATTCAAAAATCGTTGGGAAAAAATATGACTGAAAAGGAAATGGAGTTTATTACTAAAATTCCTGAAAAGAAAACCTCCAATTATTTTTTCAGAAACACAAAAAACAATCGGTTTGAAGACGTGACCGAAACTTGGTTTTCAAAAACTCCTTCCTTTAGTAATGGTGCTTGTTACGCAGATTTAGATAATGATGGCGACTTGGATATAGTGGTAAACAACGTGAATATGCCTGCCTTCATTTTAAAAAACAATCAAACTGAATTATTTGAAAAAAGAAACTTTTTAAAAATTAGATTTGAAGGGATGCCTCCCAATAGAAACGGAATTGGCACAAAAGTGATTCTTTTTGCAGGAAATGAAATTATAACTAAAGAAAATTTTACCACCCGCGGGTATCTTTCTTCAGTGGCTCCCGAGCTTCATTTTGGGCTGGATACCCTTCCGAAAATAGATTCAATACATATTATATGGCCCAACAAAAAATTTGAAACTCTTAAAAACATTCCTATTAATAAAACTATTACCGTAAAACAGGCCCATGCTACCGGGAACTATTATGAAACACCGAACAATAGCCAATCCCTTTTTACGCAAGTAGATCCCTTTATTCCCTATAAGCATATTGAAAATGCTACTATTGAATTTAACAGAGACCCCCTTA
>JAGQZA010000055.1 GCA_020435805.1 Flavobacteriaceae bacterium | reverse complement strand
GCCATTAAAAACCTAAAACCGGCCCAGCGAAAAATTAAAGGAAATACCTACAGAGCTTTTATAGCAGCTTTTGCAGGAGAAGTTCGGTTAATAGATAATATAGCATTAAATTAATACCTTTGCCCCATGATGATTCACGTAGTAAAATCGAAAATACATAGAGTTAAAGTAACCGGTGCAGACCTTAATTATATAGGAAGTATTACCATAGATGAAGACCTGATGGATGCCGCTAATATTATTGAAGGTGAAAAAGTACAAATTGTGAACAACAATAATGGAGAACGTTTTGAAACCTACGCCATTCCCGGCCCCAGAAATAGTGGCGAAATAACCCTTAATGGCGCTGCTGCCAGAAAAGTGGCTCCCGGCGATATTCTTATTCTTATTACCTACGCTATTATGGAGGTAGAAGAAGCCAAAAAATTTAAACCGGCATTGGTTTTCCCAAATGAAAAAAACAATCTTTTAACCTAAATTTGAACAAATCCCTTTCAAAGTTTTTACAACTTTTTATACCACTATCGTTAGGGGTTTTACTCATTTGGTATTTTTATTCAAAATTTACTCCACAGCAATGGGACGAGTTGGTTTTTCATTTTAAAAATGCCAACTACTTTCTTGTTACAGCTTCTGTTTTAATGAGTGTTTTAAGTCACGGTATTAGGGCTTATCGTTGGAATTTTATGCTTGAGCCTCTGGGTTATAACCCAAAATTACTGAATAACTTTTTTGCCGTTTCAACAGCTTATTTCATGAATCTTTTTATTCCGAAAAGTGGAGAGGTTTCTCGTGCCGTTGTGTTGGATAAATACGAGAAAGTTCCCTTTGAAAAAGGTTTTGGAACCATTATTTCGGAAAGAGTGGTGGATTTGTTCTTTCTGCTTTTATTTACCATTTTGGCAGTATTACTTCAATTTGATGTATTGTTCGATTACATTTCAAAACTTATCCCTTTTAATAAATTACTCCTTGCATTAGGGCTCCTTTTTTTAGGATTGATTGTTTTTTATCTGTTTTTAAAAAGATCGAAAGGGTTCTTGGCTTCAAAAATTAAAACATTTGTTCGAGGACTAAAAGAAGGTGTCTTCAGTATCTTAAAAATGAAAAGAAAAGGCCTGTTTATCTTTCATAGCCTTATTATTTGGGGGCTCTACCTTTTCTCCTTTTATACCGCAACACTTGCTTTACCCGAAACCTCTATGATTAGTTTTCGTATTATAATCATCACTTTCGTGGTGGGTAGTTTTACGTTTGCTTTTACCAATAGCGGTTTAGGATATTACCCATTAGCCATTGCAGGAATTTTACTCCTTTTCGGAATTCCCGAAACAGCCGGCACTGCCCTGGGGTGGATCGTTTGGATCTCCAATGTAATTTATATTATTATTTCGGGTATATTGTCTTTGGTTTTTCTTCCTATTTATAACCGAAAGAAATAGTCCACTTTTTCAGAAGATATCAATCTTCAAAATTTAGTATCTTTCCAACAGAAAATTCAAAACCCCATGAAAAAAATATTTTCAAGTATATGCTTTGCCTTTGTTGCCATTACTTCTTTTTCGCAATCGAAAATTATTTACGAAGAAATAAGCTCTTTTAAACTGGAAGAATCACGTCGATTAAAAATTCAACTTCCACGGGATTATGAAGAAAACATCGAAAAATCGTATCCTATTGTAGTTGTACTGGATGCCAATTACCTCTTTGAACCTGTTGCCGGAAATGTCGATTTTTTTAGCTACTGGGAAGATATGCCCGAAACTATTGTAGTAGGCGTCATGCAGGGCGATAAACGTTATGAAGACTGTAGTTACGACGATACCAACTTTATGCCCGAAGAAAAAGGGGCCAGCTTTTTCGAATTTATTGGCCTTGAGTTGATTCCGTACATAGATGCCAATTTTCGTACTGCAAAATTTACCATTGCCGTAGGTCATGATTTCACGGCAAATTTTATTAATTACTACCTTTTTAAAGACCCACCATTGTTTAATGGCTACATTTGCCTAAGTCCGGATTTGGCGCCTATGATGGATGAACGTTTGCCGGAACGCATCCCAAGTATAGAATCGAAATTATTTTACTACCTCGCTACGGGAAGTGATGACATTAAAAATTTAATGGAAATTACAACCGATTTAGATAAACTGTTATCTCCTCTAAAGTCGGATAATTTTGCCTATTATTTCGACAACTTTGAAGGCGCCACGCACTACTCTTTGGTTGCCCGGGCCATTCCGTCTGCCATGGAAAAGATATTTTCGGTGTATCGCCCTATTTCAAAAGAAGAATTCAATGAAAAATTGATGAAAATGGATACCCCAATCCATCAGTATTTAGTAGATAAGTATAAAACCATTCAAGATTTGTTTGGGCTTACCAATCCTATTCGAATTAACGATTTTATTGCCACGGCCACTGCTTGCGAAAAGAAAAAACAATGGGATTCCCTTCGTGAAATTGCTGTTATGGCACAAAAACAATATCCCGATACCGTCATGGGAGATTACTATCTGGGACGTTATTATGAAGAAGTAGGCGAACCCAAAAAAGCCATGCGTACCTTTCAAGCCGGGTTCGATAAAGAAGAAGTAGATTTTATTACGGTAGATCTCATGTTAGAACGGGCCGATAAGATTAAAGAAGATTTTGGGTATTAATGGCAAAGGTAAAGACTACTTTTTTTTGCCAAAATTGCGGTACACAATTTGCCAAATGGCAAGGGCAGTGTACTTCTTGTAAAGAATGGAATACTATTGCCGAGGAAATTCTTCAAAAAGAAACTAAATCGTCTTGGAATGTTTCAGAAACTCCTTCGAAAAGAGTGGTTAAACCCCAACGTGTTTCTGAAATTTCTACGGCTTCTGAAATACGGTTAAACACACTTGACGAAGAATTGAACCGTGTACTTGGGGGCGGATTGGTTCCCGGTTCCTTAACCCTTTTGGGCGGGGAACCAGGTATTGGTAAAAGCACATTAATGCTACAAGTAGCATTAAAACTTCCTTTTAAAACCTTGTATGTTTCGGGTGAAGAAAGTGCCCAACAAATTAAAATGCGTGCCGAACGCATTGTCCCGAAAGCTGAAAACTGCTTTATCCTTACCGAAACCAAAACCCAAAATATTTTTCGGCACATTGCCGAATTGGAGCCCGATATTCTTGTTATCGATTCCATCCAAACCCTGCAAACCGACGTCATTGAAAGTACCGCCGGAAGTATTTCGCAAATCCGGGAATGCACTGCTGAACTTATCAAGTTTGCCAAAGAAACCGATACCCCTGTTGTCTTAATTGGTCATATCACCAAAGACGGTAATATCGCCGGCCCTAAGATTTTGGAGCACATGGTGGACACCGTATTACAATTTGAAGGCGACCGTAACCACGTGTATCGAATCCTGCGGGCTCATAAAAATCGCTTTGGAAGTACTAACGAATTGGGTATTTATGAAATGCAGGGTAGCGGCTTGCGGGAAGTTTCCAATCCTTCCGAAATATTAATCTCCAAAAACGACGAAGACTTGAGTGGCACTGCCATTTCCGCTACCCTGGAAGGCATGCGTCCCTTAATGATTGAAATACAAGCATTGGTAAGCACCGCAGTGTATGGCACGCCACAGCGTTCTGCTACAGGGTATAATGCCAAACGATTGAATATGCTCTTAGCGGTACTGGAAAAGCGCGCCGGATTTAAACTAGGCGCCAAAGATGTCTTCCTCAATATTACGGGAGGCATTACCGTAGATGACCCTGCTATCGATTTGGCGGTGGTAGCTGCCGTATTATCATCCAACATTGATATTGCTATCGATAAATCCATGTGTTTCGCTGCCGAGATTGGCTTAGCGGGCGAAGTTCGCCCCGTCACCCGTATTGAACAGCGTATTCTGGAAGCGGAGAAATTAGGTTTTGGCAGTATCATCATTTCCAAATACTGCAAACTTCCCAAACAAAACTATGCTATAAACATTATAAAAGTAGCTAAGGTCCACGATGTGGTGAAGCATTTGTTTGGGTAATTCATTAGAAAATCTCCTAAAAATCTAGTTCCACCAAATGCGGACAATGGTCGCTATGCTCTGCCTCAGGCAAAATAACGGCTCTTTTCAAATTGGGCTGTAAGGGTTCTGCTACCATATTGTAATCAATGCGCCAACCTTTATTATTGGCACGGGAGTTAGCACGATAACTCCACCAAGTGTAATTATGGGGTTCTTTGTTGAAATGGCGGAAACTGTCTATAAATCCGCTTTTTATAAACCCATCCAACCATTCCCGCTCCACGGGTAAAAACCCGGAGACATTGGCATTGCGAATGGGATCGTGAATATCAATGGCCTCGTGACAAATATTATAATCTCCACAAATCACCAGATTGGGAGTTTCTTTTTTTAGGTTGTTGATATAGGTTTGGAAATCGGCCATATAGGTGAGTTTATGGTCTAGCCTGTCAATATTAGTTCCGCTGGGTAAGTATAAGCTCATGATCGAAACGTGGTCAAAATCAATACGTAGGTTGCGTCCTTCAAAATCCATGTAATCAATACCGGTACCGTATTCCACATGATTGGGTTTTATTTTGCTGAAAATCGCCACGCCGCTGTATCCCTTTTTTTGGGCACTATACCAATAGTGATACGGATAGCCCGCGGCTTCAATTTCGGCAACTTCTACTTGATCTGCTGTAGCCTTTGTTTCCTGAATACAAATAACATCGGGGTTAGCGGCTTGTAACCACTCTAAAAAACCTTTGCGCATGGCAGCGCGAATACCGTTTACATTGTAGGAGATAATCTTCATTTGCTTTTAATTTCTATGCAAGAATAAATTATTTGGTCATTTCGACCCCAAGATTTGGGGGAGAAATCTCATCAAATTATGTGATTCCTCGTCGCTTCACTCTGTCGGAATGACAATTCATTTTCTGAAACCACTAAAATAAATAACCTTGTATATTTACCCATAGGATCTTGCGAAAGATTTTCAGAAAACAATCAACAAAATAAAAACCGCCGCAACGAGTTTTACAGTTAATGAAATTAAGCCTTCTATTTTTACTCTTTTTGGTTGTGCTTTCGGGACAAGCCCAAGACACACTTTCCAATTATAGAACAAAAAAAGTGAAGGTTCAAGAAACCGTTTTAGTAGATTCATTAAGTATAAATCCATTCAAATTTAGTATCCTTGATACAGATGGGAAAGTTATTTCTTCTTCAACATATTCGGTAGATTTTGTAAATGGAGCCATCACTTTTTCAGAAGAAATCCAACAAGAGCTTGATTCTGTAACGGTGAACTACCTTCGGTATCCTATATTTTTAACTCGCGAATATTATCTGCTAGATTCAAAAATTATAGCAGAAAATACCGGTTCCATTGAAAAATTGTATGCTCTTGAAAAAAGTAATGCCCAAAGAACAACGTCTCCCTTTGAAGGCTTAAACACACAGGGAAGCATTTCACGCGGAATTACCGTTGGGAACAACCAAAATACCGTAGTAAGTAGTGAATTGGACCTACAAATTACCGGAAAATTAAGCGATAGGGTTTCTATTCGTGCTTCCTTGCAGGATGCTAATATTCCTAACCAAGAAGGAGGGTATTCTCAAAATTTAGATGAATTTGACCAAATTTTTATCGAGCTTTTTAGCGACCACTGGAATATTAGAGCCGGAGATATCGATTTACAAAATTCACAAAGTTATTTTGGGCGATTTTCAAAAAAAATTCAAGGAATTTCATTGTACGGGGAATTACTTGAAGAAGACGGCTCCAAAACTTCAGCCTTTGCATCGGGCGGATTGGTACGTGGGGTTTTTCAGCGAAGCCAATTTACGGGGCAAGAAGGCAATCAAGGGCCTTATAAATTGGTGGGGCCCAACGGGGAACTATTCATTTTAATTGTCTCGGGAAGTGAGCGAGTGTATGTAAATGGCTTATTATTGAATCGAGGTGAAAATGCCGATTATGTCATTGACTATAACGCCGGGGAGCTGAAGTTTAACCCCACCTACCCTATCACAGCCAATATGCGTATTAGCGTTGAATACCAATTTACCGAACGAAGCTACACCCGATTTATAGGCTATGGCGGTGGAAATTACGAAAGTGAATCCTTAAAAATAGGGGCGTATGTATTTTCAGAGAGCGATGCAAAAAACCAACCGTTACAACAAAATCTTACCGAAGAACAAGTAGCTGTTTTAGCCGCTGCCGGAGATAACACCTTATTAATGACTGCACCTTCAGCAGTGTCGGATACTTTTTCAGAAAATAAAATTTTATATAAAAAAGAGGTGATTGATGGAGTAGAAGCCTTTGTATTTTCAAATAATCCCGAAGACGAACTGTACAACGTTCGTTTTAGTTTTGTTGGCACCAACCAAGGTAATTATCGCATTACCTCAACCGAGTCCATTGCCAATATTTTTGAATATGTAGCCCCTGTTGATGGAATTGCGCAGGGTAGCTACGAGCCTATCATTCGATTAACTCCACCACAGAAATTACAAATAGGGGGAGTCAATGCCAGCTATATTCCTTCAGAAAAAACAGAAATCGATTTTGAGCTTGCAGGTAGCATTTACGACCAGAATCTTTTTTCAGAAATTAATAACGATGATAACAATGGTTTTGCTAGTAGGTTGGCGGTTACACAATCCTTGCTAAAAACTGCAGATACACTTCAAATAATTGGGTTTGGAAGCTTTGATTATCTGCATAAAGATTTTAAAACCATAGAGCGTTTTTATAATATTGAGTTTAATAGAGATTGGAATTTGGAGACCCCTCTAGGAAATCAAAGTTTTTTCACTGCTGGTGCCCAAATAACCCACCCAAAAGCCGGGAATCTTCGATATGAGTTTCAGAAATTGGATTTTTCTGAAAATTTTAGTGGGAACAGGCACGTTACTTTTACAAATTTACGCTTCAACAAACTTCATTTTATAAACAATACCAGTTATTTAACCAGCAAAAGTGATGTTTTAAAAACAACGTTTCTTCGCAACTACAATAATGTTGCCTATACTTTTAAAAAAGCATGGGTAGGCGGAAAATTCTTGCACGAGGACAATCAAGCAAAAGTAATATCTCAAGACAGTTTGACGCCTTTAAGTCAACGATTTTCTCAATATGAAGTATATACAGGAGTGGGAGACAGTACGCAAGTGTTTGCTGAAGTTGGGTATCGCTATCGAGTAAATGATAGCCTCCGCACCAATAGGCTTCAAAAAGTGAATACTTCTAATGATTATTTTTTAAAATCAAAACTTATTAATAATCAAAACACCCAATTATCACTTTTTGCCAACTATAGATTCATAAATTTTGAAGCCGATGAACAGATAGATGAAAAAAATTTAAATACCCGAGTATTATATAACCAATCGCTTTGGAAGGGAAAAGTACGTCTCAATACCGCTTTTGAAACCAATAATGGGGTATTGCCACAACAAGAATTCACTTTTGTAAAAGTAGAACCGGGACAGGGAGTTTTTACCTGGATTGACTACAACAATAATGGGGTACAGGAGCTGAATGAGTTTGAAGTAGCTCAGTTTCAGGATCAGGCAGAATATGTAAAGGTATTGTTGCCCAATCAGGTTTTTATTAGGGTAAAAAATAATCGTTTTAGCCAAATTGTAACCCTTCAACCGCAGGAGTGGATTAATGAATTGGGGCTCAAAAAAGTACTTTCAAAATTTTACAATCAAACCTCGTATATCATCGATAGAAAAATTAGAAAAGACAATTCTCTTGTAACCCTTAATCCATTTGAATCTGGTGGGGAAGATGAATTGGGTTTAAATTTGAATTTTAAAAATGTGCTGTTCTTCAACAGGGGAAAACAACGTTATACTACAAGCTATACCTATCTGTCCTCTTCCAGCAGAAATTTGATCTCGTTGGGGCTTCAGAAAAACACATTGAAAAGTCATCAGTTTAATTTCACACATCAGTTTGAAACAGTTTGGGTGGCTAATTTTAAAGGTGTTTTGGGAAGTAACGAGACCTTTTCAGAAAATTTTGAAAACAGGAATTTCAATCTAGAAAACTATACTTTAAATCCTAAGCTATCCTATTTATTAAATCAACAAACCCGTTTCGATGTGTTTTATCAGTTTATGAATGAAGAAAACACACTGGGCGAGATGGAACAATTAACCCAACAAAAAGTAGGTGTTTCTTTTGCCTATAACAACGTAGAAAAAATTTCGATTTCAGGAGAATTCAATTATATTGATAATGCTTTTACGGGCAGTGCTTTTTCTCCCGTGGCTTACACGATGCTGGAAGGGCTTCAACCGGGGACCAATTTTACGTGGAATTTGTTATTTCAGAAACGGATTACAAAATACTTAGATGCCAACCTTTCTTACTTTGGTAGAAAAAGTGAAGCTGCCAAAACAATACATACAGGAAGCATACAGTTACGAGCATTCTTTTAAAAAAAAGAGCGGGACAAGCCCGCTCTTTTAAGTTTTATAAACTGCAAAATTATTTTACAATAATTCTAGCTGTTTTGTAGGAGTTTGAATAATTATCTCCCATTTTAATTAAATATACACCCGATGAAGCGTAAGACATATCTAATTCATAAACAAATCTATCTCCTTCTTTTTCGATGTAATTGAATGCCAATGCTTGACCTAAAACATTATAAATACCAATAGAAGCTCTTTCTGTAAATTCACTTATTAAAGATATTTTAAAGTACTTGTTATCTACAGATTCAACTAACAATTCAGCATTAGCAATAGTTGGGTCAACAACACCGGCAATTCCATCAATAATTACCGTGTAATCTTGTACTTCACCATAATCAAAATCGGTACAAGGGTCTAGAATATCTCCTCCCGCAGAGGTATCCATAGCCTTAGCACGTAATCTATGAGATCCTAAGGCAGCACCTACCGGAATAGTTAAAGTGAAATCTTCAAGTACATTGTCGGCTTGGAAAAACTCTCCAGAGATAAGACGTTCCGAAGCTTCAAAAGTACCACTATCATCAAAGTCAATCCACACAGAAAGTGCTTCAACACCAGCACCTCCGGTCCAGTTTTGTTGTGCTTGTAGCGTATAAACATTACTTCCGGAAACATTACTTAAGGTAGTAGAAAGTCCTGTTCTATCTGCATACCCATTAGGGCTACTAGCAGGCTCAGTATTACAGCCATTGGCACCATCATCTACATTAATGGTATTTAGGACAAATTGTTTAATTCCATCTAAGTTACATCCTAGCAACGCCATAGGCTCACAAAATAAAACACCATTGGTTACATTTTTACAAGACTCGTCATTACCGGTATCTGTATCTCCAGCAAGGTTGGTTTTAGCACAAATAGCATAGGTTCCGGGAGCAGACAAATCAGCTTGCGTGGCAAAAGTAAAGGAAACGGTTGCCCCTGCAGTAATGGTACCGCTATAATTCTCTATTACAGGAGCCCCTGCATCAATGGTATATTGTACAGCTGGATTGGTAATATCATTTGAACCAAAGTTTCTAATAGAGACCGTGATATCTTCATTTGCTGTTAACACCCCATCTACAGGCGCATCGATACTGGTAACCCCAATGTCATCTACTGCTGTATTAGGAGCTAATTGGAATACCCCAACAACACCTTTTCTACCACTATTCATATATTCGGTAATATGCCAAAAAGTAGCATCGTCACTTGGATCAATATCAATTTTTGGGTAATCTCCATAACGTATTCCCGGCATATTTGCATTTCCATTGGCAATAAGTTCTTCAGCCACGTTCATGACACCTAAAGGGGCTCCATTCATCTGACCAGTGTAATAAGAACTTACTCTTATAGTAGTAGGAGTTGTAGGGCCAGACATGGATGTGTAGCCCATACCAATATTTCCGTTAGCATCCATAATTAAACTTCCATTCCAAGCATGACGACCGTCTGGGGCTGTATAAGTACCTTCTTGGTACAAGGTCCAAGGTTGATTATCTGCTGCTTGACGTAATTCCATCCAACGTAAACCTGCCAATTTACCTGCAGTTGCGTCAACATCTACCACAAAACTAAAAACTGCTGAATTATGAGTTCCAAACTTTCTAAATTGGGCTTGGTTATTAATTAATTGCTGAAGGGCATCAATAGAGCTTCCTCCTCCAGGTTGTGCTAAGTTACTAAAGCTTCCACCATCAAACACCCCAATAAATGGAGTTAAAGGAAGCTGTGTGTTTGCTGAAACCGTAGAGTTTCCTGGAGTAACCCAGTCCACATCAATAGTCCAGTATTTTAAATGATCTGTGGCTACTCCACCAAAGGCATCATCTTGCATGAACACAATGGTTGCACCTCCGGCAGCAGGTACTGTATCATCGCTTATGTTCAAGGCTTGAGGGCAATAAAAACCTCCTGGACCTGTTGCTAAACCTGGTAATGGGAATCCTTGCATTCCAGCTGTGTTCCCCAATAACATTTCATCTCGTTCCAAAGCCCAAACTTTATTGGTACCCCCAGTATTACCAGTAACATAATACCCATCACTCCAAACGGAAAGCTTATTATAATCTTGGATATTAGCAACATTATATACATTCCAGCCTGCAGTTACAGGATCTGGACCGTCTGAAACGGCCACTTGAATAGCACCTGAACCAGCAAAAAGATAACTTAGCACCCATCTGTCTGCAGCATTGTCATAAGATACCGTTAGGTCGCAACAACCCCCAGCAGAGAAAATATTAGTTACTGCCATTTGACCAGTTAACGGATTTCCCGCTTTGTCAAAAATTCTAAACCCAGTATTAAAAACCACTAACACGTGATTAGGCCCAACACCCATATCTGGATCGGTAGGTTGTGACCCTGATGAGTATGCATCAAATACCAAACTAGGCGGCATGACTCTAAAACTTTGCTCCATTTCGTGACGGTTTCTCACAAAGTAGTCATCTTCCAATTGTTTGTCTTTTCCAATAATAACTTTGCCTCGTATCGATCTTTTGTCTTGTGCTTCTCCTTGACGATCTTCCGCAGGTATAAGTTCATTCATTCGCGAAGCCAAAGAGGGAACATAAACAGGAGTTATTGTTCCTACATAATCTGGCCCTGTTTCTACGTTAGGCACCATCTTTTGTCCAAACATGTTGAAGCTAAAAGAGACAACCAACGCTACAAAAAAATAGTTTTTAAGTTTCATTAGTAAAAAATTTAGTTTAAAAGTTTATGGGTTAATTTTTTAAGATTCTAAAAATACTACCTTTTCTTGAAAAATCAAGCAACTTTACAGATAAATTCAATAAAATAGCACCTTGATTTTTAAATAATTAAATTTCATTTCCCTACTTGTTTAGCAGGGTATTTTTGAAATAAATACCATTTGCTATTATTATTTTGTTTTTAAACGGCACATTTATTGTAATTTACCAATTCATAAAACCTATAAACATGAAATCGATACTATTTGCATTTGCGCTCGTAGCAATGATAAGTTGCTCCACTACTAAAACGGTAAACGAGACTACAAACAAAAAAGAAACAACAGCTATGGACGCCAAAAAAATGATTGAAAATGGATTCGAGCGAGGCGTTATCATCGCTTCTACAGAAGAAAAAAATTGCCCTTTTGTGATTGAAGTAGCGGGAAGACAAGATAATTATTATCTAGATCCTATTAACTTAGATGAAGCTTTTAAAAAAGGAGGCGAAAAGATTTGGTTTAAATATAACGGTTTACGAATGATGAACCGTTGTGAGTATGCAAACCCTGTAAGTATAACAGAAATACAAAAAAGAGCGGAATAACCGCTCTTTTTTTATGACAACCATTTTTTATAGGAAATAGCATCTTTCATTTTTTCTGAAAGTTTGTTAATGGGTACTCGTTCTTGAGCCATAGTGTCCCTGTTTCGTAGGGTTACGGTACCATCTTCTTTGGTTTGGTGATCTACGGTAATACAATATGGGGTTCCAGCAGCATCTTGCCTACGGTACCTTCTTCCTACGGCATCTTTTTCATCATAAATTACATTGTAGTCCCACTGTAAATCATTAATGATTTGCTGCGCAATTTCGGGCAAACCATCTTTTTTCAGAAGGGGTAACACAGCAGCTTTTACAGGTGCTAAAATAAAAGGGAGTTTTAAAACAGTACGTTCACTGCCATCTTCTAAAGTTTCTTCCTGAAGGGAATGGCTTAACACCGCTAAAAACATTCTATCTAACCCAATGGAAGTTTCTACTACATAAGGCACATAGTTTTCGTTTAATTCTGGGTCAAAAAACTGAAGCTTTTTCCCGGAGTATTTTTCGTGCTGACTTAAATCGAAATCGGTTCTAGAGTGGATTCCTTCCAACTCTTTAAACCCAAAGGGAAAATTAAATTCTATGTCTGCAGCTGCATTGGCATAATGGGCTAATTTTTCGTGGTCGTGAAAACGATAATTTTCAGCTCCCATCCCCAAAGATAGATGCCATTTTAAACGGGTTTCTTTCCAGTATTCGTACCATTTCATTTCTTCTCCCGGACGCACAAAAAATTGCATTTCCATTTGTTCAAACTCACGCATTCGGAAAATAAATTGTCTTGCCACAATTTCATTTCTGAACGCTTTTCCGGTTTGGGCAATTCCAAAGGGAATTTTCATTCTTCCGGTTTTTTGAACGTTTAAGAAATTCACAAAAATCCCTTGCGCAGTTTCAGGTCGAAGGTACAAATCCATGGCATTTTCGGCAGAAGCGCCTAATTTGGTACCAAACATTAGGTTAAATTGGCGGACATCGGTCCAGTTTTTTGAACCTGTTTCAGGATCTGCAATTCCCAGTTCTTCAATTAACGTTTTTACATCGGCCAAATTTTCGGTTTCCAAAGATTTGGCCATTCTATTCAAAATCGTCTGCTTTTCTTCACGATAACG
>JAGQZA010000054.1 GCA_020435805.1 Flavobacteriaceae bacterium | reverse complement strand
AAGGGGAAAATCACACGGCTGGATGTTTTTCTCCACGTATAATACCGAAGAAGCGAACTCCCTTTTGGAAGTAAATGCTTCTCAAAACGATAAAGATTTTATCGCGGCAATCAACTGGAAAAAAGCCGAAGAATATGTCAGGGCAGGCAAATTCAAAACCATGCCTGCAAAATACGCGCATAACGTTTATAATGAATCGACCCACTCCGCGACCTCCAAAATGATGACGGAAGTTCGCGTCCTGGACCCCGCGGAGCTGCCCGGGTTGGTTTATTTTATGCCCACCCCCAAGTCCCCCCATGGCTGCGACGTCGATCCGACCGGCGAATACATCGTTGGCAGTGGCAAACTGGCCGCAGCGCTAACCGTTCATTCTTTCACCAAAATGACCGAAGCTATTGCCGCAGAAAGTTACGATGGCGAAGCTTACGGTATTCCCATCCTGAGCTTCGATGCGACTCTGGCGGGCACGGTCAAACAACCGGGGCTGGGGCCCTTGCACACCGAGTTTGACGGGGAAGGAAATGCCTACACCACCTTTTTTATTTCCTCCGAAGTGGTAAAATGGAAATTGGGTACCTGGGAAGTTATCGACAGGAAACCCACCTATTATTCGGTGGGACATCTGATGGTTCCCGGAGGCAACTCCCGCAAGCCTTTTGGCAAATACGTGGTGGCGATGAACAAAATCACCAAAGACCGCTATTTGCCTACCGGCCCGGAAGTGTGCCAATCGGCCCAACTTTATGATATTTCCGGTGAAAAGATGGAATTGCTTTTGGACTTTCCTACAATTGGCGAGCCGCATTATGCCGCCGGCTGCCCAGCGGATCTGTTAAAACCCAACTCTCAAAAGATCTACAAGCTGGAAGACAATAACCATCCCTATGCCACCAAATCCGAAAAAGATGCCAAGGTTGTTCGCGACGGCAATGACGTTCATGTTTACATGACCATGATCCGCAGCCACTTTGCACCGGATAATATCGAAGGCATCAAAACCGGCGATCGGGTTTACCTCCACGTCACCAACCTGGAGCAGGATTATGACGTTCCCCACGGCATCAGCATGATTGGCGCAAATACCACAGAGCTCCTAATTATGCCGGGGCAAACCGAAACGCTTGTCTGGGAACCCAAACAGGTAGGGGTATGGCCATTTTACTGCACCGACTTTTGCTCTGCCTTGCATCAGGAAATGCAAGGATATGTGCGCGTTTCTCCCCGCACCTCAAATGTTGCGCTTAAGTGGACGCTGGATGGTGAAAGTCTGTAAACCAAATAAAATAGATTATATTTTTTGCGGGTACCGTATTAAGCATACGGTGCCCTTCCTTTAAACTGGAAAACACGTCAATGAAAAAATCAAACCTTTTAATGATTGCCGGATCACTCCTGTTGTTGGCGTTGTTCGTTCTGCCCATGTGGAACATCACCCTGGAAGCACCTCAATATCCTATTCCGTTAGGGATGGATATCTATATAAATGATTTTGCAGATGCCAATCCTCACGATATAAAAAACATCAATTTGATGAATCATTATGTTGGGATGAAATACATACCAGAATCTATACCGGAATTCAAAATATTTCCAGCCGTAATTATTACCATGGCTATTTTAGGGTTGTTAATAGGACTAAAAGGAAACCATAAATGGTTTTTAGGATGGTTCATTGCCATGCTGTTACTTGCAGGAGCAGGAATTTATGATTTCTACCTGTGGGAACACGATTATGGACATAATTTGGACCCTAAAGCCATCATGAAATTTACCAATCCAGATGGCAGCATTATGGGCTTTCAACCTCCCTTATTTGGATCGAAAGATATTCTTAACTTTAGGGCACATTCCTATCCACAATTGGGAGCCTATTTTTTAGCCTTTGGTATGTTTTTATCTTTTATAGCATTCTGGATAGGGAAAAAAGAAAAACCAATAATCCTTACCAATGAAAGTAACTAGCTATCTGTTTTTGGCATCACTTTTTTGCTTGCTGGCGTGCCAAGTAAAGCAAAAAGAAATACACTATGGCGAAGATCATTGCGAATTTTGCCAAATGACCATAGTAGATAAACAACATGCGGCGCAACTAGTAACAAAAAAGGGAAAAGCCCACAGCTTTGACGCTATTGAGTGTATGATACATTATACCAAAGGCATCAACACCTCAACAGTTGGACTATTTTTAGCAGGAAATTATAAGGTGTCTGAAAATTTAATTAATGCCAAAGAATCCTATTTTATCATTTCAGAAAATATTCCAAGTCCTATGGGTGCATTTCTTTCTGCCGTTCCTACAAAAGCCGAAGCGGAAGCCATTGTACAAGAAAAAGGAGGTGCCATTTATACCTGGGAAGAACTTTTAGTACATCTGTTAGCCAATGAATAATTTCTATACCATAGACACCACCATCGCAAATACCAAATTTGAAGGCCTAACGGTTCAAAAAATTTGGAAGCAAGAACATACCGAAATCTTGTTTATTTCTTTGGAGAAAGGAAGCAATTTCCCAAAACATGATACTCCAAGAAATGCTTTTTTGCAAATGCTGGAAGGACAAATCGTTTTTTATATTGACCATAAAGAGTTTACAATTAAGGAAAAGGAGAGTTTTCAATTTCCCGCCAAAGAAATTCATAGTGTGGTTGCCCTAGAAAACTCCCAATTTTTAATTATTCGTTAGTTGAAAACCCTGTTTTTATATAGCATCCTTTTCATTTTATCCACTGGAATAAGTGTTGCCAAAACCATTGAAACTTGTGCTACATGTAAAGTGAAAACCATTAAAGGTGCTATCGAAATTGCTTCTGAAAGTGATACCATTTTTATTAGAAAAGGCATTTACAAAGAATTTAACATCGATGTAAGTAAACCGTTGGTAGTTATAGGCGAACACTATCCTGTAATAGATGGCGAACTAAAAGGCGAGATTTTTAGAATTACTGCAGACAACGTAACATTGGATGGTTTATTTATTATAAATGTAGGTACCAGCTATACGGAAGATTTTTCAGCAGTACGGGTGGTAAAAAGCAAGAATTTTGTTATTAAAAATTTGGTATTAGAGAACCTTTTCTTCGGGATTTATATTGAAAAATCAAGCTTTGGCAAAGTATTCCACAACAAAATAATTGGCGATGCCAAAGAAGAATTTAATTCGGGAAATGGTATCCAACTATGGTATAGCCACCATGTTGAAGTGGACAAAAACATTATTACCCACGTAAGGGACGGTATATATCTGGAATTTGCAGACCATTGCAGTATCACCAATAACATTAGTACTGATAATGTGCGCTACGGACTTCATTTTATGTTCTCGAATGACGCTACCTATGAAAAAAACAACTTTCAAAATAATGGTGCAGGAGTAGCTGTTATGTTTTCAAAAAGGATAGAAATGTACCACAACATCTTTCATGGAAACTGGGGAACGGCCTCATACGGGTTATTGTTAAAAGAAATTAATGATTCTAAAATAAAGGGAAATATATTTAAGGAAAACACTACAGGAATCAATATTGAAGGATCTAATAGAGTAACTTACACCTTTAACACGTTTGAAAAAAATGGTTGGGCCATTAAATCAAGGGGAGCCTGCTACACCAATATTTTTTCAGATAATAATTTTCTGTATAACACCTTCGACCTGTCTTATAACAGCAAATTAAATGACAATGTTTTTAAAAATAATTATTGGAGCGACTATAGTGGGTACGACCTCAATAAAGATGGGATAGGCGATGTGCCCCATAAGCCCGTAAAGCTATTTTCGTATGTTGCCAACAGAACGCCCGAAGCTATTATTCTTTTAAGGAGTTTATTTATTGACATTATTGATTTTTCCGAAAAAGTTTCACCGGTTTTTACCCCTAATAACCTTGAAGACACTTCCCCAAAAATGAACCGTATAGCATATGATCGAAATTAAAAGCATTCATAAATCCTTTGGCAAGAATAAGGTGTTACAAGGCGTTGACCTTATTATTCCCCAAGGCAATACCATAGCCATTATGGGGCCTAATGGTTCAGGAAAAACCACATTAATTAAAAGTATTTTAGGAATGGTGCTGCCCAATCAAGGAAATATTTTAATGAATGGTAAAAACATACAGAGAAGTTGGAAGTATCGAAATCAGATAGATTACTTGCCCCAAATTGCCAATTTTCCTAACAATTTGAAGGTATCTGAACTTATAAAAATGATCAAGGACATTCGGGGAGGGGAAATAGTAGAAGAAGACAAGTATATTAATTTGTTTTCACTGCATCCCTTTTTAAACAAAAAACTGGGAAATCTCTCCGGAGGTACTAAACAAAAAGTAAACCTGGTCATTGCCCTTATGTTCGAAAGCCCTCTTATTATTTTAGACGAGCCCACCTCGGGTCTCGACCCTGTTTCTTTATTGGTCCTCAAGGACATCATTATAGAACAAAAGAAAAAAGGAAAAACACTTCTTATTTGTTCACATATTATGAGTTTTGTGGAAGCCGTTTGCGATACAATAATATTTATTTGGGAGGGCAAAATATATTTTAACGGTACCATTTCAGCGTTGAAAAAAGAAACCGCCGAAGATGATTTTGAACACGCCATTGCCCACTTATTAAAAAACGCCCATGTTTAAAATTTTAAAATATAGTTTCTTCGATTTAATTAGAAGCAGATGGAGCTACGTGTATTTTGCTTTCTTCCTTTTACTGGGCTATGTATTGCTTTTTTTGAATAATGATGTATCCAAAGCGGTAATAACCCTTATGAATGTAATCATCATTCTAGTACCTTTAATGGGAACCATGTTTGGGGTAATGTATTTCTACAATTCAAAAGAATTTACCGAATTACTCCTTGCCCAGCCATTAAACAGAACCTCCATATTTATTGGTCAATATCTTGGGGTAGCAATATCGCTATCGCTAAGTTTAATTATTGGCTTAGGGATTCCTTTTTTGGCCTACGGAATTTTTAAATCTGAAGCTATTTTAGATTTTTTATTGCTTTTGGTAACGGGCGGATTTCTAACATTTATTTTCACGGCCATCTCCTTTTACATTGGTCTCTCCAATGAAAACAGGATAAAAGGGTTTGGATATGCCATCTTATTTTGGCTATTTATGGCAGTGATTTATGACGGTCTTTTTTTAATATCCCTTATCCTTTTTGAAGAATACCCCCTGGATACTTTTTCACTAATTGCAAGCATGGTAAACCCTATAGATCTTTCCAGAATTTTAATCCTTTTAAAGCTAGATATCTCTGCATTATTAGGATACACAGGGGCGGTTTTTCAAAAGTTTTTTGGCACCCATTGGGGTCTCATTGTTTCGCTGGGCTTGCTTACCCTTTGGGTAATAATTCCCGTTTTTTTAATACGAAAAAAAGCACTTAAAAAAGATTTCTAACTTTGTGGTAATAAGCACCATTTTACCTATGAAAAAACTTTTAGTTGTACTGCTATTAGCAACAGTAACCAGTTGTCAAGTTCACTTATCTACTGAATCCTCTGAAAAAATAGAAGCTAAAGAAAAACAAGTCATCATTGATGTAATGAAAGCGCAGGAAGCCGCTTGGAGTAAAAATGATTTAGAAGGATTTATGCAAGGGTATTGGAAAAGTGACAGTTTAAAATTTTATGGAAGCAAAGGCATTACCTATGGCTGGGAACAAACACTGGCCAATTACAAAAAAGGCTACCCAACCGCAGATCACAGTGGCACACTCACTTTTAAAATAAACGATATTTCAAAAATTGAACACGAAGCCTATTGGGTCATGGGCGAATATTTTTTGAAAAGAACCGTGGGAGACGCTAATGGCATTTTTATGATTATTTTCAAAAAAATAGAGGGAGAATGGAAGATTGTAGCCGATATGTCTTGCTAAAATCTTCTATCAGGATGAAAAGCATCGATGTTCATAGACAACTTCTTCCCTGAAATTACTTCAGAAACTAATTTCCCCGTAGCAGGCCCCATGCTCCATCCCATCATGGCATGGCCGGTAGCAATAGTTAAATTATCACATTTTGAAGATTTCCCAATATAGGGTTTCCCATCGGGAGAAACAGGACGTAAACCACAAGCTGCTTGTGCTTTTTCTTCAGTACTTACATTGATTTCAGGATAATATTTTTGAACAGCTTTAGCAATAGCTTCCACTCTTACAGGGTTTATTTTATGGTGTATTCCTGCAATTTCCATAGTCCCGGCAAAACGGGTAAATCCATCCATAGGCGTAACTGCTACCCGAGCTTCTGTCAAGATAGCCGGAATGCTAATACCTGTTTCACGTTGGGTATTGATTCGGTAACCTTTTCCGGCTTCCAAAGGGATTTTGATTCCTAATTTTCTACTCAATAAACTACTCGAGCTTCCGGCGGCTAATACAAACTCATCTGCCTGTAGGATTTGCTTTTCGGTATTTATTTCTTTTATAGATGTACCCTCCAGCCTAAGATCAATTACTTTTTCATTTTTAAAAAATTGTACTCCATTTTCTTGAAGATGCGCTTTAAATTCTTCCATAAAAACATTCGGAGTAGTATGCCAGTCACATTTAAAATGAACCGCCCCTATAGCATTTATATAGGTTTGAGGTTGCATTTTCCCAATTTCGGCTGCAGTTAAAACCGTAACTTCCAATCCTTCTTTGGCTGCCAGATAAGCCACTTCTACTTCATGATGTAAGGCTTTTTGGGTTTGGCAAAGCATCAACAACCCTTTATGTTCCAGTTGAAAATTAAAGTTTTCCTGCTGTTTTAATTCGGAAAATAAATCAACACTCAATAGATTTATGTCCTTAATCGCAGTAATTGAATTTTTGACATTCTTTTCTGAACAAGACTTATTAAAAGCCCAAGCCCATTGCAAAAAACCAGGCTCTAAACGGGGTTTTATAAACAACGGACTCGCTGGATTAAACATCCATTTTAACCCTTGCTTCATAGCACCGGGAGCCGCCAAAGGAATAATATGACTGGGGGTTAAATAGCCGGCGTTGACATACGAAGCACCAAAATCCATCGCGCTTTGATCAATAACCGTAACTTCACATCCTTCTTTGGAAAGGTAATAGGCAGAACAAAGACCTATAATTCCGCCGCCAATAACAATTACTTTTTTCAATGAATCATTGAATTAATGAATTAATGATATAATGGTTTAGTTTCGCATTCAAATTTAAGCCAACCTTGGAAATTTCCATTTTTTATTTCTTTTTACTATTTCATTAATTCATTATCTCATTATCAAATTACCTGAAATCCGTACGCATAAGGATCATCTTCGGGGTCAATTGTAATGGTATTGTGTCCATAAATTTTTGCCCAGCCCTTAATGCTGGGGATAATGGCTTTTTTTGAACCTATTGAAGTTTCTTCTTCAATGACTCCCTCAAAAGTAGAACCTATAAAACTTTCGTGGATAAAACGTTCTCCTTTTTTTAATTTCCCTTTTGAAAAAAGCTGTGCCATCCTCGCCGAAGTTCCCGTACCACAGGGCGAACGATCTATCGCCTTATCGCCATAAAATACGGCGTTCCTTCCTGAAGAAGTTTCGTGTATGGGCGTCCCCGTCCACTGAATATGACTCACATCCCGTATGGTTTCATTTTCGGGATGGATAAACATATTAGGGTATTTTTGATTGATTTTTCTTCGGATTTCCTGTGAATACTGAATCAATTTACTAGCAGTGAAATCCTGCACCCCGCTAAAATTTTCTTGAGGATCAATAATAGCATAAAAGTTTCCTCCATAAGCCACGTCAAATGTGAGTTCGCCTAATTCGGAGCAATCAATGGTCAGGTTTTCTTCTGCAAGATAGGAAGCTACATTTTTCAGTTTTACCCAAGCCACTTTTCCGTTTATTTTTTCATACTCAATTTTCACAAGTCCTGCCGGGGTTTCCATTTGTATGTGCCCTTCTTTTTTTGGAATAATCAATCCTTCTTCAATAGCAATGGTAATGGCACCAATGGTTCCATGACCACACATGGGAAGGCATCCGGAAGTTTCAATAAACAAGATTCCGAAGTCATTTTCAGGAAATTGAGGTTCAAAAAAGAAGCTGCCGCTCATCATATCGTGGCCGCGGGGTTCAAACATGAGTCCCTTCCGAATCCAGTCGAATTCCTTCAAAAAATGCTGTCGTTTTTCACTCATCGATGCTCCTTTAAGCGGCGGATGTCCTGTAGTAACTACCCTTACCGGATTTCCGCAGGTGTGTGCATCGATACATTTATACGTATGCTTCATCTACTTTTTTAATATTTCGGGAAGTAATTCCGCTGGAAAATCTTGATAACTAAAAGGCCGTACCCATCTCATGATGGCGTGATTTCCCACAGCGGTAAATCTACTATCGGTACTGGCGGGATAGGGACCGCCATGCGTCATGGCATCACACACCTCAACGCCGGTGGGCACCCCATTAAAAATAATGCGCCCCACTCTGTCTTGAAGTGTTTCAATAAGTTCTGAAAGCCCTGCGTACTCTTCTTTTTCAGCAATAATGGTTCCCGTAAGCTGTCCTTCTAAATGCGTAATTATTTGAAGTAATTGAGCTTCATTTTTACACTGCACCACTAATGAAAAAGGACCAAATACTTCTTGATGTAATTTTGGGTTATTCAGAAATGCTGTCCCTGTTGTGGTAACAATTTTTGCTTTTGCATAATTTTCAACCGGATTCCCTTTGTATTCCGCTACCAATGTTGTTTCTAATTGTGAAATAACTTCATTTCCATTTTTAGTATATGCTGAATGAATGTTGGGATGCAACATGCAATAAGCGTCAATAGTTGCTGTTTTTTTTCCTAATTCTGAAATAAATTTTGAAGTTGCCTCACTTTCTATCGTTAAAATCAAACCCGGATTGGTACAAAACTGTCCCGTTCCCATAGTAATAGAATGGGCATACATGGTAGCAATTTCTGAAGTTCTATTGGCTATCGCTTTTGGGGTAATCACCACCGGATTGATACTTCCCATTTCGGCAAAAACAGGGATGGGTTCTTTTCTTTTGGCAGCCAAATCGTACAAGGCTCGGCCACCATTTATACTTCCGGTAAATCCCACTCCTTTTACTTTTGGGTGCGATACCAACTGTTGTCCTACTTCAATTCCGGAGCTATTCAAATTTGAAAAAACACCTTCTGGCATCTCAGTATCTTTTGCTGCTTTTACAATGGCCGAAGCTACCAGTTCACCTGTACCGGCATGCATAGGGTGTGATTTTACAATGACAGGGCATCCTGCTGCTAGTGCACTTGCAGTATCCCCCCCGGCTGTAGAGTAGGCCAAAGGAAAATTACTGGCCCCAAACACCACAATGGGGCCAATAGGAATATAAATTTTTCGCAAATCGGGTTTAGGAATGGGATTCCTATCTGGCATCGCTTTGTCAATAGTAGGCTGTCGCCAAGCATCATTTTCTATGTAATTAGCAAACATACGCAGTTGCCCTACCGTTCTTCCTCGTTCTCCTTTGGCACGAGCCTCGGGTAGCCCAGATTCCTGCATATACATATGCACCAAAGTATCTCCTAATGCTTCAATCTCGTCGGCAATAGCTCTTAAAAATGCTGCTCTTTTTGTCCCCGAAATGTTGCGATATTTTATAAATGCTTTTGAAGCTAATACTGCGGAATTATCTATTTCATCTTCCGTAGCTTCGGTAAAAACTTCTTTGTTTTCGGTATTTTCTTTTGGGTTGAACGTGCGGAAGGTTTTGGTTCCTTCTGCAGATAACGAATACCCAATATGGTTTTTTCCTGTAATCATAAATTTTTGTAGTCCGGCAATTGAGGTCGAGTTTTAAGTCCTTCTTCAATTATTTTTAAAACTTGTTCCCGTTCCTTTCCAGACAAGGGTAGCCGAGGGGCGCGAACGGTTTCGCTTCCCAGACCTGTAGCAACTTCAGCAAGTTTAATATTTTGTACTAATTTAGGATTTATATCCAACTCCAACAAGGGTAAAAACCATCGGTAAATGTCAATGGCTTCTTGCATTCTTCCCGCTTTTTGAAGTTCATAAATGGCTACCGTTTCTGCCGGAAAGGCACACACCAAACCTGCAATCCAGCCATCGGCACCCATGAGCAAGCTTTCTAAAGCCAGCGTATCGACTCCACACATAATTTTAAGTCGGTCGCCGAAAGCATTTTTAATTCGGGTAACATTGGATATGTCTCGGGTAGATTCTTTTACCGCCTGAATGTTGTTGCATTTCAGTAACTCATCGAACATAGCCAAAGTCACTTCAATTTTATAATCCACAGGATTATTATATACCATAATGGGCAGGGAGGTATTATTTGCCACCGCTTTAAAATAGGTTACTGTTTCCTCATCTCCGGCTTTATACCGCATGGGGGGTAACATCATAAGGCCGGAGGCTCCGTCTTCTTCGGCGTGGTGTGCTGCCGCAATGGCTCCTTTTGTAGATTGTTCTGCAATATTAATGAGTACCGGGGCTTTTCCGTTTACAAATTTTACCGTTTCTTGGGTAAGCGTTCGCTTTTCTTCTTCCGATAAAGTACTCGCTTCGCCAAGGGTGCCTCCTAATACAATACCATGCACACCAGCCTCTAATTGTGCTTTAATATTATGTAGAAACAATGGCAAGTCAAGCGCATCATTTTCAGTAAATTTTGTTGTCACTGCGGGCATGACCCCTTTCCAATCGAATTTCATTTTATAGATTTTTAAGTTCTTCTTTCAGCTTTTTGGTTAATCCTGAAACCACTAAATCGTAGGAATGATTTATTAATTCAATGGTTAGTTGGGGAGGAATTTCTTCAATATAGATGGTATTCCAGTGTAATTTACTCATATGATAGCCGGGAATAATTAATCCGTCATATTCGGCACGAAGTTCCACAGACCTATCTGGGTCACACTTTAAATTTACCTGCGACGGGATATGTTCTAAACCACACAAAGCGAACATTTTCCCCATGACCTTAAACACCAGTGTCTGTTCATCAAACGGAAAGGATTCGGTCACTCCTTTTTTTGATAGGCACTCATTTCGGAAATCTTCGATATGCATATTATTCCACTTTATACCCTATTACAGGCTCATTATCAAAATAAATAAGCAATGAGTCGTGTCCCACTTGTACGGGAACTGTAAAATGAATTATGCCTTCTTTTTCAGAAAACAATACCGACTCTTTTGTAGTACCATACGCATACTCAATTTCCTTTGGAGTGGCGGCTTGTATTTCAAAATAAATTTCACTTAGAGAACTAAACGAAAGTAGGGTTCCTCCTTTGGGTGAAAGAATATCTTCCCGAAGTAAATTAGGCGAAATTAGTAAAGGAGCCTTTGAAAATTCTTCAAAACTTATGGTTTCCGATAAAAAAGTGTCCTCTACCATTTCGGGGTAATGGCTTTTAATGAGTTGTTCCGGAGCCGTTTTATAGAAAAAATAAGAGGGCTGTTTAATAAATTTCTCATGGTATTTGCCAGCTCCCCAAGTTGCATCAAACAAATACCATGTGCCGTCTATCTTGGCAGCATTCCAGCCATGTCTTTTTCTAAATGGCCGCCCAATATCTTCAAACTGTGTTTTAATATCTCCCTGAATGACATAGTTTTCAATGCCTTGCAGCTGACACATTTTTTCAAACACAAAGGCATAGCCTTCACACACAGCCACCCCTTCTTTTAAAGTACGTTCTATAATTTTGGTTCGGGTTTTTTCTTCCTTTTGATTACGCTCTCGATAATTGGCAAAGGAGTAGTTGAATTTTTTATACTCCTCCGGGTCATACCGAACATTTTCAATAAGCCAAGTGTAAATGGCCCTTACTTTATCCTCTTCTGTAGTGAAATCGCGCGTTAAAAATCTGGAGAATTCTTCCGGAGTATTAAATTTTTTGGGATATAACTGAATGGTGGCATCGACCCTTTCGTAATCTTGCGAAAATGTAGATAAAGAAGTAAAAGCCATAAGAAAAAGAAGTTTTTTCATCTATAGGATTTTATACAAAACCGGCCTACTGGGGGTGGCATCATTGACCATGGAAGCGGTTTGAAGATTCAATATATAACTGCCGTCTTTAATGCTGTTTTTTACAAAAATAAACTCGGTGATAGTTGCCTCAAACCTTGTATTTGAAGGGTAATCCCAAAAGGCTTTGTGTGCCAGTAATTTGCCCTCATCTTTTTCTTTATCTACCGATGGTAAATCGATAAGTAAATGCTGAATGCCTAACTCTCGTAAATACACTGCGGCATTTTCTTCCAAGTACGGCCAATGGGTATTGGAATATTTCTTCGATTTTTTGGAAGCTACATTGGGAAGTGTTCGTATGACTAATGCTTCAGGGGTTTTCTCTTTTAATATTTTTTTCAGTTGTTTTTCTGAAATAACCGAATCTTCCTTTTTACTTTCGGGAGTAACTGAAATCACTTCCGTTAAAAAAAAGTGTTTTTTCAGAATGTTGTGTACCGAATGAAACTCTTTGGAAATATGACCCACACTCTCGGTATGGGTCCCATGGGCGTGCGGATTAAAATACCAATTATTAAAATTTACCGAAGCGCCTTCTTTTACACTCCCTACCCAATCCCCTAATTTTACCGGCCAAACCTCGGGAGCATCAATGTACCAAGCACGAGCTTTTCCTTTTTGCGCTTTTATAGGAATGGAAATATCCAACGGCTTCGATAAATCGATGGCAATAGTATTATTTTTTAACTGAAGTAGTGCTTTCAAAGGGGATTGTTTTCAGTCTAAATTTACTAAGAAAAGGTCACTTGCAATTCCGTCACTTAAAAATTTTCCTTTTTTAGAAACTTTTAGCTGCCCATTTTCCTCAAAAAGAAACTTGTTCTTAAAATGAATTTCGGCTTGTTGAAGTAAGTAATCTTTATATTTTTTTCCGAATAGCTCTTCAATTTCTATTAGGTTAACACCCCACATGGTACGTAAACGGGTCATAACGTACTCATTATACCTGTCCTTTTTTGAAAGGGTTTCACGTTCCAACGGCAGTTTATTTTGTTCCATTTCTTTTAGGTATTTTACATTGTTTGCCACATTCCAACTTCGGGTTTTCCCATGAAAACTATGTGCCGAAGG
>JAGQZA010000053.1 GCA_020435805.1 Flavobacteriaceae bacterium | reverse complement strand
AAATTCATTTCTTCGGTTCCGGGAAACAGGAATTTTGTGGTGCTCGATAAGAATAGATCCCTCATTAAGGTATTTGTCTATATGATATAAGTTCACCAAGTGCGACTTGTGGACAAGGTAAAAATCCTGTCCGTCAAACATCTTGGCAAAATGACCAATACTTTGTGAGCTTAAAATGGGTTTTCGGTTTTTGAAATGTATTTTAGTATAGCCTTCGGTTCCTTCACAATGAAGTATTTGGTTTATCTCAATAAACTCCAGTCCATCTTGGGTAGGAATCACTGCCTTTTTATCTTGAAATTTTTTAATAGATAGGTTTTCTATTAAAATCTGGTTCTTTTCAAGCGCCATTTTTTTTTGTATACTTTTCGCTGCATTTTTAACGGCTTTTACCAGATCCTCATTGTCGATAGGCTTTACCAAATATCCGATAGCACAATTGTTAATGGCTTCTATAGCGTAATCGTCATATGCTGTTTCAAAAATGATTTCAAATTTTGGTTTTTCAATTTTTTGAAGCATTTCAAACCCTGTCATTTCTGGCATGGAAACATCAAGAAAAAGAAGTTCTGGCTTTAAATTTTTTATGAGCTCAATCCCTTTTTTTGGATACTGGGTAGAAACAATAATCTCTATTTCGGGACAAAATCTTTCAATTTTATTTTGAAGGATGGCCAGTGCCTTGGGCTCATCGTCTATAAGAATCGTTCGTATCATACAACTAGGTTTTTAATGAATAAGGTTACCAAGGTTCCGGTGGATGAAGTAATTTCCGCTTTGTCTATAATGTTATATTCAATGTCCCACAGCTTACTTTCTTTTAACATGAGCAGCCGTTCTTTTAATACTTGGGAAGAACTTACCCTCATATCCTTTCGGTTGTTTTTTTGGAATTGTAGCACTTGGTCAATGCCTACGCCATCATCCTCTACAGTAATGGCAAGCATATTATTGTTTTGTTCCAAAAAGCTAATGGTGACTGTTCCGTTTCCTTTTTTATGAAAAACACCATGGTTTACAGCATTTTCAACAATGGGTTGTAGAATCATGGAGGGCAGAAAAATATCTTCTTCATCCAGCGATTTATCTACATGAATTGTATAGTTTAATTTGTCCTCAAAACGCATTTTTTCAATTTCAAGGTAGTTGTTCAGTAAGTTAATCTCATCGGCTAAACTAATGGTCTGTTTTCTAGAATATTCAAAAAAAAGTCGAAGTAACTTAGATAGTTTAGACAAATAGTTTTCAGAGAGGCTTACCTCATTCCGCTGAATATAATACTGGATAGCATTGATGGAGTTATGAATAAAGTGAGGGTTCAATTGGCCTCTCAAAGCACTCAATTCACTTTGGTACAACTTTTTTTGAAACTCCAATTGGGTCTTTAGTTTTTCGTTGACCAATTTATTTTTTTGGATTAGAAAAACCGCAAATAACAAAATTACAGCCACTACAATTGCAATAGCTATGAAGACCAGATATATATATAAATCTATTTTCGTTTGGGGCATACTAAACCAAGGGCTATCAAGCCGTATAATAAAAAATTAAGTATCATCAACGCAAAGCGTAGATGAGTTTGATTGTACCCTGGCAATTTAATTAAAATAAGAATGGGCAAAACTCCTATGTGGTAAATCAATATCCCAGTACTAATCCAAAAAGCCTGGATTTTATAAAAGTAAATAGCTTCCTCTGCCTTCAATAAGGATATAAAGTACCATATCGCAAGTATTAAAAGAATTATGGCTCCTGAAAAGAACGAAATCATCAAGATGCTGGAAATAAAATCACTTACTAAGAGATCTGCTAAAGTGATCCCCACAAATAGCAAGGAGAGCCAAACCACTATTTTGTTTTTTAAATAGGAATGGTACCAAAAAAAATAAAAAAGGAAACTTAGTGTGTTTGAAATGTTATACACATAATAATAGGCTTTTTCAACATGAATTAAAATTTGTGCCAAGGCTTCCATGAAAATGACAAAGCACAGGAAATAAAAAAAATATTTTTGAAGCCCCTCGCTGTTGACCTTTCTTTTAACAACGGAAATAAGTAAAGCGAGAGACTGCCAAAAATACAAGATGATTGTTAGTGCTGTCATTAATTGCAAATGATAGCAGAAAGTCCTTGATTTCCAATTCCTCCCATATCCATATAATAATTAAAATTTTGGGTAACCCCATTCTCAATATAGGAGCCGGCAAAAAATACCGTGTTTACGTTGTTGCCAATACTGTCTTGAACGGCGGCAAAATACACTTCAAATTTAGGATCATTAACCCCAGCGTCTTTTGCCTTTTCTTTTATTTCGCAAACAAATTTTTCTATTTCATCCAGGTCGAAGGTTACATTTGTAGTGCTTCCAGGGTTACTTGATTGAAAGGTCTCTGCCATGCCACTGGCAACAGCACAATCAATAATTCCGGCAGGCTCTCCATCGTTGCAGCAACAAGATTGAAAAAAGGGTGACAAAACAACAATACTGATAATTAAAAGGATTGATTTTTTCATAAGATTTTACTTTTGGTTGATGGTAATTGTTTCTATTATAAGTTCAATATATTAAAATCCCCCCGATTTATAAGAAATCTAGGGGGATTCAACACATACTACTATTCTTTAATAAACTTTTTAGTAATCGTATTTCCTTCTTGGTACAATTTCAGGAAATAAATACCACTACTAAGCGATTGAATATCAATTGTTTTTACATTGGTTTCAACTGCATTAATGACAGTTCCGGAAACAGTAACTATTTCTACCTTGTCTATAGCTACCGAAGATGTATTTGCAATATTCAGTAAACTCTTGGAAGGGTTTGGATAAATTGTAATATGATCTTCAATTAAAGGTAATTCCCCAAGGCCTAGACTCCCGTAAGTTCCCAACCAGGATTTGATCCATCGTTTCTGTTCTTCTGTAAGTCCTTCCTCCATAGGGACGGGGGCATTGTTGTTGTAAATAATTTGATAGGTAAAACCATCGTTTACGCAATCTTCGCAACAACTTGGCGTGGTCATTCCTATTAAATACAAGGTATTTTGTTGAAAAGGGTAGGGTATAAAGTTGGTAGTCAAGTCCCAAGGGGTCGATCCGGAGGTACTTGGATTAAATAAACTATATCCCGTAGTATTTCCCCAGCCATAGGGAGCAGAAAAATCAATGACAAAACTACCATTTGTGGCACTGCTTAATGTGATGACATACCAGTACCATGGCTCTGGGCAAATTACGGGGTCATAGGGTAGCAGATCATCCGTAGTGCTTATGGTATTTATAGAACCTGTTACCACCTGTGGATTTCCTTGGTGCTGAACGGTAATACTAAGGTTGGCATCAGAGAGTGCTTGTATAGAAATATCATCAATGGCAAGATCATTTCCATCGCCCAATCCGTCTTCATTTAACAAAATACGAATACTGGTTTGTTGATCTCCCCTAAAGCAGAAGCTTTCCAATTGCCAATCACATGGATCGCTAGGATCTGTGTTGATGGTTGCTGTTTGCGAATAACCAGAGGAGGTAATAATGGTAATTTCTGGTAAAATATCGAAGGTACATTGGGGCATATTTTTGAAATTGGCACAGAAACGGTATTCTTTTTCAGGATCTAGCACCATGCTTTGTCCCCAAATGGTACTTTGGGTGCCTACGGGTTGTGAGGTTCTTCCATTAACCAGCAAGAATAGATCATTATTAGGGTACAGGGCTGAATCTACACAATAGGAATGGTCTGTAACGGTCGCGCCAAAAGCCACTGCGGTATTGGTAACATCATACTGCCCAGGAAGGGTAGCCACATTTTGTGTGTAGTTGCTTGAAAACCCGGTATTTCCGTATTCAAAATTGCCATTGATGGCTAGGTTTTCATTCTCATCACAACAAAACGCTCCATCGGGAGTTGGCTGTGGATCCCCTCCCACGGTAGCATCACAAATATCGCTAATACAAATATTGTCGATACCCCATTTTTCATCGCCGGAGGCAACATCAACAAAAAAGGCCATTGAGCCCACATTTTGAATAAGGGTATCCCAATCAACAGCATTTCCGGTATTAATAACCCATTGACCATCTGCATTTCCTGGTAAACTAGAGCCGGTACTTAATGCTACTGGCGCACAAATTCTTACCCATCCCTGTGCAACGTCTATGGGGGTAGTTAAACTGAAAACCGCACTCAGGGTAGAACTGCTTGGGTCTGGCCCGTCAAAAATGCGCAAACTACTATAGCTTGTAATGGTACCTACCTGTACATGGAATACGCGTAGATCGTAACAGAAACAACCATCTTGTTGGGGAACCATTTGCAGCCAATTTCCGGAAAAATCGACAGGATTATACGCTACTGTGCTTCCATTCCCACAGCTTCCGTCATCAAGGAATAAAAAATAGTCTCCTGCACCACCTTGACTGTTGGTGTCTTGATAGCGCATTCCGCCATTATTAAGAAAATTTGCACCGCCCCAATTGTCCAGTACATTGGGATAGTAATTGCCATCACAAGGAGTAGAGACCAAAGCAGTATTGCTTTTGTCATCAAAGTCTACACAAAAGCCCTGTGAAAATGTGGTATTGGTAATGAGCAAGAGGATTGCCCATAACCAAAAGTTGTTTTTAATAATTAGTTGAGTTTTCATAATTGTATATTTTATGGTTATTATTGGAAACAAATGTTTGGGATTTTGTGTTATTTTGAAACTATGAATGCATCATTGGGGACTTTGAACCGATTAAAGGGAGTTCTCTTTTTTTATTTAAAAAAAATTATTATGGATTTCAGTACTCCGCGTTTGGCTATTAGAAAAATAACCGTTGAAGACGCCCTTTTTATTTTTGAATTATTAAACAGTCCAGATTGGCTCAAATACATTGGAAATAGGGGAATAGATTCTTTGGAGGCCGCCCAGGCCTATATTGAAAAAAACTACGTACCCAATTATCAAAATGGGTTAGGTAATTTTTTAGTTACATTAAGTAGCAGCTATATACCTATAGGAACTTGTGGGCTTTTTAAAAGAGAAAATCTTGAATTCCCGGATATTGGGTTTGCTTTTTTACCCGATTATGTTGGAAAAGGATACGGGTATGAAGCAGCTTCTGTGGTTTTGAATTATGCTTTAAAAGAATTAAAACTCACCAAACTATATGGTTTTACGGTTCCCAATAATAGTGCTTCTATAAAACTATTAGAAAAATTGGGCTTGCAGAATAAAGGCTCATTTACACTTGAGGGAGATGAAGCTGAACTGTTATTGTTTGAATTGAACCCATAAAAAAAGCCTGATAAAATCAGACTTTTTTAAATGGTATCTTTTGAAATTATCCGCCTTTCGGAAATACGGTAGCTTCATACGCCCCGGCATCGGGAGCATTAGCGTTTCTTGGTATTCCGTTCAAATCAATTAAAGGAAGAGCTCCGGGTAACCCAATACTTTGTGCACCGGAGGTGCCTTCTTCAATATTCAAATTATTTATAGTTACATCTTGAAATACCGGATCGGCATTAAAGACGCAATTGGTATACAAAGCAGCATTATCAAAATTGTAGTTAGGAAGTCCGTCAAAATCTCCTTGTGGATCTTCAAAACGAATCAAACTATTGGTAAAATTAAAATTGAATGCCGCACTTTCATCTTCAACAAATGCAACTTCACGTTGCTCACTTCCGTAGATAATACAATTCGTAAAATTGGCTTCCACAAGGTCGGCAACCAAAATTTCCGTATCACTAATAGGGAACGTATTATCTAAGCTCACCGTTGGAAAACTTCGGAAGGAATTGGTCCAGTAGTTTCCAAAAGTACAGTGGTTAAAACTATAACGACCTCCCCATTGAACTGCTAAGGATGATTGCCCCGCATTGGCAATGACCAAATTTTCGCCATATACATCGCCGGTTCTGGATAACAATCCTACATTAGCACTATTGTAAATTTGAACGTTGGAAAGGGTAAGGGTTCTATCTCCATCGTTGCTATCCATTAAAATACCCACTACATTGTTTTTTATAGTAGTGTAGCTGAATTCATTGTTGGTACTACCCGCAGTGAGCCAAATAGTTCCCCATTGTCCGGGTACATCAGAAAAATCGGGTTCCAGACGATCTCCTTCAAATATAATCTCGTTTTCCATAAGCTCCGGATCACTACTAGGGGCTCCATTTGCCTTAATAGAACCAAAATTGGCAACTAAAATTCCGCTGGTTTTATGAAAATGAATTCGTGCACCAGGTTGTATGGTAAGGGTTTTGCCGGGTGCTACGGCTGCATAACCATAAATTACGTAGGGCTTTTCGTTGGTAAAAGTAAGCTCCGGGTCGTCTAAGAAATATCCCTCAATTAGTACAGGCTCTTCTGCTGTTCCTAAATTTAAAGTTTCGGTGGTCCCATCAGGGAATCGTTCGGGATATAAAAAAACCGCATCTTGAATTAATGTGACCAATTCTACTTTTTGCTCATTGTTTCCGCTATCGAAAAGGATTTGATCGGTATATAAAAATTGGGTGTTGTTGGTTTGTGTAGCAACATCTACAGTAGTTTCAATAAAAATGAAAATACTATCGTTGGCCATGATTTGTACATCTTCGAATACTTTCCCAGGGATTCCGTCCACATTCAAACGATAAAAAGAGGCTTCTCCCTGAGCGAGACGTACCGTAGGAATATGAATGTCTTTATCGCTTTTATTATATACTTTAAGATTGTAGGTACTGGAGCCAATATTAGTAAAAACCGTATCAAGAAAAATAGTATCCTTTGAAAATTGAAGGTTTCCGGTACTGGGACTGGTTTCAAAATCGTTACGGCAAGAACTCCACAATAAAACGGAGGCAATTAATGCCAATCCATAGAAATATTTCATTCAGTTAATTTTTTTGTAAAAATATAACTTTTTATGGAGCAACTTATTGTAAAGTGGAAAGAAATAAGTAAGCGAGGCAGTGAACGCTTCCCTCAAAACATGATTCACTGCCCCTTTTCGACCTTACTTTTTTCTATTATTTTTTTTGAGCTGTCGAGCTTCTTTTTTTCGTTCGGCTTTTACTTTTTGAAAGGCCTTTACCTTTTTTGCGTAAGTGCGACGTTCTTCTCTATTGGCTCGTTGTTCGTCATCATAATAATTATATGGTTGGTAAGGGTTAGTTATTCCTTCTTCTGAATATGAAATTCCACCAGCAATTACTACAATTTGACCTCCTAAAACATCCATGTCTGGTTCCATAGAGATATTTATTTCATTATTAATATTTGAAAGGATTATTTCTTTTGTTTCATATCCTACATATGAAAAAACTAATGTCTGATTGGGTTCCGCTTCAATACTGTAATTGCCATCAAAATCGGTTTGGGTACCATGGGTAGTGTCTTTTATAATAATATTTACTCCGGGAAGAGGAAGATTGCTTTCATCGGTTACAGTTCCTTTAATAAGTACGTTTGTAGTGTCTTGAGGTTTTTCAACATTTTCTTTTTCGGAATCTTCAACAACAAAATCTCCAGAAGTAACCACGATTACTTCTTCTTGTATCTCTTTAGGAGCTATTCTCCCAAGGATAAGGTTATTTTGAACTTCAATAGTAAAAAGAGGGATAGTTACATTTTCATCGCTACTGCCCAGTGTAATTGTTTCACTTTGCAAGATTCCTTTTTTGACAAATAGCTTGGAACCACTAGCACATTTTAAACTGAAATATCCTTTTTTGTTGGTAAAGACTTTAATAGTACTATCCAGAATTTGAACTTCAGCATTTTCAATGGCTTTGCCATTTTCATCGGCTACATAACCGGATACCTTAATTATCGATTTTACAGGATGACTTCCAATTCCTAATGAAATAAACGGTTTTTCAGAAGGAGTACTTTTAATTTCTGAAGTGGCTAATACCGAAAGAGGCATTAATAACGAAGCAGCATAGGGCAGAAGGCTATTGCCTGATTTCCGTTCCAACACCACCGGTCTGTCAAGTTGCGATTTTTTAAAGCATCCACAAAGGTTCTTGCCTTGAGTGACTCTTTTTACCAATTCTTCATCAGAAGTTTCCGTAAAATCGAATACTTCTTTGGTACAAACGCTACAAAATTTGCCTTTTTCGGTAGGGGTCATTTTTGCCCAATCTTCATGACAAGGCTCTGGGATGGAAATTCGGATGGCTTTTTTCATGGTGTTGAAGTTTTTACGTTGATACCCCAAAGCACCCAATTTTTTTGAATAAAAAAAACGCCTATTGAGCGAATAGGCGTTTTGAATGAGGGAAACATCAAAAAAATTATTTTTCTATAATTTCTACTTTAAAAAGTTTGTCCCAGTTTTTTCCGGTTACGTACAATATGTTTGGCTCTCCTTTGTAGGCAATTCCGTTTAATACATCTAATGTGGTGTGCTGCGTTACTTGATCTTGTAGCCCTTTCATATTAATGACTCCTTCTACGGCACCACTATTTGGATTGACTATTGCGATAGCATCTTTTTGATAGATATTGGCATAAATTTTTCCTTCTACCCATTCTAGCTCGTTTACCTTGTCAATAATACTATGGTTTGTATAAATTTCGATAAAATCTTCTTCGGAAAGGTTATTGACATTGAGTGTCCAGATTTTTTCGGTACCGTCGCTTTTATAGATTTTAGATCCGTCATTACAAAGACCCCATCCTTCTTTACTGTTGGTATAAACAAAGGTTCCGGTCTTTTCTAAGGTATTTAAACGGTAAATAAAACCGGTCTTGGCTTGCCATGTAAGTTGATAAATTTTATCATTAAGAATGGTAATACCTTCTCCAAAATACTGATCTTCCAAATCCACTTTTTGCAACACTTCTCCAGTTTTATAGTTCGTTTTCCTCAGGGAAGAGTGCATGCGTTGCCCCGTACTTTCATATAGTGTATCGTTTTTAAATTCAAGTCCTTGGGTGTAGGCTTTTATATCATGCGGATAGCTTTCAAGGATTTTATAGGTGTATAGTTTGGGTGTTTTTGAAGCCAAAACCTTAATAGTTTTAGTTACTTCATAATTTTTTCCATCGGCAGTGATATAAGCTTTAATAATTCTATTTCCCATTTTAGCTTGCGAGAGTGAAATAGTAGGCTCAGAAAAACTTTCGCCGGCATCCAATGCAAATGATACATTTTCAATTTTCTTACCTTTTTTATTAGAAATACTTATCGTCAAGGCGTCCTCTTGGGTGTAAGTGTTTTTTGGGTTGTTAATTTCAATAGAAAAAAGATCGTTTGCATTTTCCGAATCAGAACCGCAGGCAACAACTAACAGTAGCAAAAGGGTAGCAGTGAGAAACTTACAGGATGGCATCATTATGACAAATTTTTTTGGCAATATACTCATAATAATTGATGCTAAAAATGTTTGTGGAAGCATAAAATGCGACGTATATTTGCAGCGGCAAGTCCTACACAACCAGCTCCTGTTAAATCCCCCAGGGTGGGAACGCAGCAAGGGTAAACGGTCGTAGCGGTGTGATGTAGGTAGCTTGCCATTTTTTATTTGGAATACTTCGTCCAACTTCCCATCTTTGTGATAATATTTCAGTATGTCTAAAGTTGTACTTATTACAGGGGGGTCTTCAGGAATTGGAAAAGCCATTGGAGAATATCTCTCTTCAAAACAGTTTATTGTTTACGGAACTAGCCGAAACCCTTCTGCTAGCCCCAAGAGTCTCTTTACATTACTACAACTGGATGTCACTAAACCTGAAACAATTTCTGAAGCTATTTCTGAAATAATCCGACAAGAAGGAAAGATTGATGTTTTAGTTAACAATGCCGGTGTGGGAATTACGGGTCCTATTGAAGAAACCCCCACGGAAGAAATTAAAAAAGCCTTCGACACCAATTTTTATGGCCCATTGGAAGTGATTAAAGCCGTATTGCCGCAAATGCGCAAACAACGAAACGGACTTATTATAAACATAACTTCCATAGCGGGTTATATGGGGCTACCGTATAGAGGTATTTATTCGTCCACAAAAGCGGCTTTAGAGATTACCGCCGAAGCCTACCGAATGGAATTAAAGCCTTTTGGAATAACAATGACCAATGTGGCTCCGGGGGATTTTGTCACCAACATTGCTTCGGGACGCTACCATGCACCCGTATTAGAAGATTCTCCTTATAAAAAAACCTATTCAGATACGCTGGAGATGATGAATGAACATGTGGACCAAGGGGAGGACCCAATAAAAATGGCCAAAGCCGTGTATCATATTATTAAAACCCAAAACCCAAGAGTACACTATATAATAGGGTCTAGCCTGCAAAGAGTCTCTATTTTTCTGAAAAAAATTCTTCCTGATAGGCGTTACGAGAAAATGTTGATGAAACATTATAAGCTAAACGATGAGTAAATCTTTTACAGCGGTATATTGTGGCTGAGTAGTTAATGAGTTGAGTAGTTTATTCAAATAGCCAAACTTCAACCCATTACCTTTTATCTTCATTGTTAAAAACCTTTCGAAACTTTTTCCTGAAAGCTTTCAAACCTTCCTTATTTTTGCAAACAAAATTATAACCTAAAATTAGTTCCCGATGAAATTTTTCATAGATACAGCAAATCTTGACCAAATACGTGAAGCTCAAAATTTGGGCGTAATAGATGGCGTTACCACAAATCCTTCGCTTATGGCAAAAGAAGGGATAACAGGGCGCGATAATATTCTGAAACATTATGTGGACATTTGTAAAATTGTTGATGGAGATGTATCTGCCGAAGTAATTGCTACCGATTTTGAAGGGATGGTAAAAGAAGGGGAACAGCTTGCCGATTTGCATCCTCAAATTGTGGTGAAAGTACCTATGATTAAAGAGGGAGTAAAAGCTATTAAGTATTTTTCAGATCGTGGAATTAGAACCAATTGTACCTTAGTTTTCTCCGCCGGACAAGCCTTGTTGGCTGCTAAAGCAGGAGCCACTTATGTATCTCCATTTATAGGAAGACTGGATGATATTTCTACCGATGGACTGAATTTAATAGCAGAAATACGCTTAATCTATGATAATTATGGTTTCGAGACTCAAATTTTAGCAGCTTCCGTTCGTCATACCATGCATGTATTGGAATGTGCTAAAATAGGAGCCGATGTAATGACAGGGCCACTTTCGTCTATTGAAGGGTTATTAAATCACCCTTTAACCGATATTGGATTAGAGAAATTTTTGGCAGACTATAAAAAAGGAAATTAAAAAAAGAGCCTTATTGGTTTAGGTGTCCTAATAACTGTTCTTCTATTGAGGTATTAAAAATATTGGAATTACCATCCAATATCTTTAGGTCTTTGTCAACAATAATAGATTTGTTTACATAGTTTACCAATAATTTTTGTTCGGCATCCTTAAAATTTTCAAATTGATATTCAAACTGCCCATTGTAACCGGCACTTTGAACCGTTCGTACCCATTTTTTAAAATGGGGGTCAATATTAATACCTATGAAATTGTATTCCGGATATTTTTCACGCAATTCAAAAGAACGGGTATGAATTTTTCGGTAGTGCTTGATCGATTCTGAAGACCAGAAAAAAAGGACAGTAGGTTTTTTTATAACTGAATGAAGGTCCTTCAAGGTATTATCGGTAGAGACTAATGCTACATTGGGAATTTCATTACCTGTAGCTAGTTTAATGGTGGCACTAGCTAATTTTTCTATTTCGGCAATATCGCTACTATCTGTATTCAATTGCTTAAAAGCTTCAAGCATTTTCAATTCTTCTGCTACATCTTTTCCGTTTAATAAATACCTTACTAAGGTACTTCGGGATAAGGTATTTTTAAGGGAAGTATTGGTAATTACACTGTCAATAATTTTTATTTTATACGAATTGTGAGTAAATGAAAATCGATCGAATGGCTCTCGATTTTCATATTTTTCGTATGCCAGATTGTCCAGATAATTCCCTAAAAACCGAAAATAGGGGTAATAATTACGCAGGGCTTCATTTCCAAAATCGATACTATCCCTAAAAGCATAAAAACTTTTGGGAATATCGATGCTTTCATCATAAACTTTCTTTTTTGAATTGGCCGAAATATAAAGCTCCTTTTTAGAATAGATACTATAGGTTATAGATGCTTTGGCAACGTCATCAAAAGCCTTAGAAGTCTTTACCTTTTTCTTAAAATTTTCAAAGAATTTGTTTCGGGAACTACTTACAGAGTCCATTTTGGCACTAAATTCTTCTGGGCCTATATTATAATAAGTGAGCATATGATCATCTACATCTTCATTGAGTAGGTAAAACTCCATCAAAAGATTATTTTTTTCGGCACCACGCCCAGTATAGGAAAGCGATTCATCAAATTCAATGGTGTTTACATAAATCATGACGCTGTCCCCGGGTTCAAGAAACATTGCCTGATATTCATAATGACTAAAAAAATAGATGCCGGGATCTGTATTTTCTATTTTATAAATAAAACTGTCTGTAGAATCTAAGGCAACAGTATCAATAATACTACGGTTGTGAGAGATAACAACATAGTCCAATTTTGGGTTTACTATTTTACCACCAATCCAAGAAACCCCACATTCACTTTTTTTGGAAGATGTATTGCAGGATATAATGGTAGTAACCGTAAGTAAAAGGAGTAGTATTTTTTTTATCAATCGCACCTAAGTTTTCTATTACACTCACAAAAATAGGAGACAACCCTTCCTTATTTTGTTAATTACTCGTTAAAAGATGATAAAAAGCCTATCTCCTTTATTTATCGCACTTATTTGGTTATTTTTGCACCCAATTTTGAAACTTTAAATGTTTAGGTATGCTATCTGTTTCCAATCTATCGGTTCAATTTGGTAAAAGGGTTCTTTTTGACGAAGTTAACACTCAATTTGTACAAGGCAATTGTTATGGAATTATAGGTGCAAATGGTGCAGGAAAATCTACGTTTCTGAAGATTATTTCAGGAAAACAAGATCCTACATCAGGCCATGTTCATCTTGAATCTGGAAAAAGAATGTCTGTATTGGAGCAAAATCACAATGCATTTGATGAATACCAAGTGCTGGAAACGGTCGTTCGGGGAAACAAAGAACTGTACTCCATAAAATCGCAAATTGATAAACTATATGAAGATTACAGCGATGAAAATGCTGAAAAAATAGGAGAGCTACAAGTTGCTTTCGAAGAAATGAACGGCTGGAATGCCGATA
>JAGQZA010000052.1 GCA_020435805.1 Flavobacteriaceae bacterium | reverse complement strand
GAGGTAAATTATTAAAAGGGCTTGTTTCGGCATCAAAATTTAAGGCGTCGTTAAAATTTGTTGAGTTTGAAGTTGATGGTGAAAAAATAGCTAATAATTTAACCGAAGGAAAAGATAAAACTTTTATTGAATTAAAAGAAGAATTTAAAGTTGAATTTAGAAGATGGGAAGATAATGTTACAAAAGGTAAAAACCCCAAATTCAATTTAATTTTTATTGATGATTTAGATAGATGCGAGCCTGAAAATGTTTTAAACCTACTCTCAGCTTTAAAACTATTTTTTACTTATGGGCAAAAAACAATTTTCTTTTGTGGGATTGATGAAAAAGCAATCAATGAAGCTGTAAAAACTAAATATGGTGATGTTGTTAAGTCAAGTGAATATTTAGAAAAGGTGTTTGATATTTCTTTTAAAATGCCACTAACTGCAAATAAATTAAAACTGTATTCACAGTATTTTAGTTCTGAAACCTTGTATCCTTTTAAGAAAAGTGATATGCCCCTCCCACAAATTATAGATTTATTTTTTTATGAATTAAACTTCACTAATCCAAGAAGAATTAAGAAAGTATTAAATAGGTTTTTAATTGTTAAAAATATTATTGGAAATCTTGATAAAAAAAGTCATTTAAATGAGCATTATGGAAAAATAACAAATGATGATGAAATATGTTTGTTCGATTTATTCTTTACTCTATATTTTATACTTTTAAGGCTATTTTATCCAGTAATAATAGAAAATATTGAGAACGATAGTTTAAGAATATTAAATTATGAAACTGCGGTTTCAAATCAAAAGGGAATTACAGAATCTGGAATAAGAAGTTCTAAAACTAGTTTCCGTAGGATATTCAAAGATAGGTCTTTAGAAATTTCATTTATTACTTTTAATCAAATAGTTGGAACACACGTAAATCAGGATAAAGAAATTTTTTACGATCGTATTTCAAAGTTTTTAATAAAATTGGCCCCAATAAATCCAAGTATTTTTAATCCTAGTGCTTTTAATACAAGTGAAAACTATACTGAGTTATTTATTTTAGAAAAAAAAGGGATAGATTATTTTTTTGTTTTATTTCTTTTAAACAACTTTAAATCTTTAGGAATTCAAAAGATTAAATCAGATAAAAGCGTAAGTCAAATGCTTTACTTAATTAAATCAATTCCATAATTAATGTGCCTCCAACCAATTTTCACCCGTTCCCATATCCACTTCCAGAGGGACTTCTAATTTATAGGCACCCTCCATTTCAGTTTTAATGAGCTGTTTTAGTTGCTCTAATTCAGGTTTGTAAGCATCAAAGACCAATTCGTCATGAACTTGTAGTAGCATTTTGCTTTTAAAATTACCTTCCTCCAGTTTTTGGTGGATGTTAATCATGGCAATTTTAATAATATCGGCGGCACTTCCTTGAATGGGCGCATTTACGGCATTCCGCTCGGCAGCACCACGAACCACGGCGTTTCCACTGTTGATGTCTTTTAGATAACGACGTCTTCCTAAAACCGTTTGTACATAACCATTTTCACGGGCAAAATGTACTTGGTCATCAATATATTCGCGAAGTTTTGGGTAGGTTTTGTAATAGGTATCAATCAATTCCTTGGCTTCGGTTCTATTCAAGTCGGTTTGATTACTAAGGCCGAAGGCAGACACTCCATAAATGATTCCAAAGTTCACTGTTTTGGCGTTGCTACGCTGCTCGCGGGTAACTTCAGAAAGCGGTACGTTAAACACCTTTGCCGCAGTGGAAGCGTGAATATCTTCGCCATTTTTAAAGGCCTGTATCATGGTATCTTCCTCGCTTAAAGCAGCAATGATGCGTAATTCAATTTGTGAATAATCTGCTGAAAGTAGCACGAAATCCTTGTCGCGCGGGACGAAGGCCTTGCGCACTTCGCGACCGCGCTCCGTACGAATAGGGATGTTTTGAAGATTAGGATTGTTACTTGCCAATCGGCCGGTGGCGGCAACCGTTTGTAAATAATCGGTATGAACTCGTCCGGTAGTTGATTCTACTTGCTCGGGAAGTGCATCCACGTAGGTGCTTTTTAATTTGGACAGCCCTCTAAAATCTAATATATCACGAATTATCTTATGATCTTTTGCCAAATAAGAAAGTACATCTTCTGCGGTGGAATATTGCCCTGTTTTGGTTTTTTTAGGTTTATCAATCAATTTCATTTTTTCAAAAAGGATATCCCCTAATTGTTTTGGAGAAGCAATATTGAAGGTTTCTCCGGCCGCTTCGTAAATTTCGTTTTCAAGGGTTTTAATGTCGTTATCCAATTGTACTGAAAGTGTTTTCAAAAAGCCTTCATCCAGATTGATTCCCTCCAACTCCATATCGGCTAATACTTTAAGTAAAGGAATTTCAATATCATCAAACAATTTTTGGGTATTAGCTTCGCCTAATTCCGTTTCAAAATGTTGTTTTAGCTGAAGGGTAATATCGGCATCCTCAACGGCATATTCGGTTTGTTGTTCAATGGGAACTTCCCGCATGGATAATTGATTCTTTCCTTTTTTACCGATGAGCTCTTCAATGGAAATGGGGGTATAGTTAAGGTAGGTTTCTGCCAGTACATCCATGTTATGGCGCATGTCGGGATTAATAAGGTAATGTGCCAACATGGTATCAAACAGTTTTCCTTTCACCGAAATGCCATATTTTTTCAATACTTTGATATCGTACTTTAGGTTTTGTCCAATCTTTTGAATGTCGGAATTCTCAAAAAACGAACGAAGTTGCTCTATTAATTCCTGTGCTTTTTCTCTATCTTCGGGGAAAGGCAGGTAAAAACCACTTCCTGCTTCCCAGCTAAAGGCGATTCCCACCAATTCGGCGGTTAAAGGATTTAATCCGGTGGTTTCGGTATCAAAACACACACTTTTTTGCTGCAATAGATTTTGAATAAAAAGTTTTGTGCCGAGACCCGGCTGAACGGTTTGGTATAAATGGGGGATTTCTTTATACGTATTTCGAGATGTATAAACCTGACTTTCTTGCGTGGTTTCTCCGTCGTTTCCGAATAACGAAAACTGTCCGGCTCCTGCCGTTGAAGAGGAAGATTTTTTGGGTTTTACCTCCCCCTCAGTCATCGAAGATGACAGCTCTCCCTTCAAAGGGGGCGCAGACACCCCAGTTTCTTTTGAAAAAGTTTTTAAGAAATTTTCGGTGAGTCTTCTAAATTCCAATTCTTCAAAGATTTCTGTCACCTCATTAATATTGGGATCACACATTTCAAAATCGGCCTCGTCAAACTCAACAGGCACATCAATTAAAATAGTAGCCAATTGTTTTGACAGTTTGCCCAGTTCGGCATGTTCCTCTACTTTTTCCTTCATTTTCCCTTTTAACTCGTGGGTGTTAGCAAGCAAACCTTCCAGACTTCCGTAGTCTTTTATAAATTTTTTAGCCGTTTTTTCACCCACTCCCGGAAGTCCCGGAATATTATCGGCACTGTCACCCATCATTCCCAGTAAATCAATCACCTGAAGCGGGTCCTCCACTTCAAATTTTTTCTTCACTTCGGGGATACCCCAAGTTTCATACCCCCCGCCAAAGGAGTTGGGGCGGTACATAAAAATATTTTCAGAAACCAATTGCGCAAAATCTTTATCGGGAGTTACCATAAAGGTTTGGTAGCCTTGTTTTTCTGCTTTTTTAGCCAGTGTTCCTATTATATCATCGGCTTCAAAACCTTCTTTCACCATGATGGGGATATTCATGGCTTTCAGAATTTTTTCAATGTAGGGAACAGCAATTCTGATAGCCTCTGGTGTTTCGTCGCGATTGGCTTTGTATTCGGTAAATAGTTCATTGCGAAGATCACTTCCACCTTTATCGAAGCAAACTGCCAAATGGTCCGGACGTTCTCTTTTAATAACATCCAGTAAAGAATTCACAAAACCCAAAATGGCTGAGGTATCGGTTCCTTTGCTATTGATTCGCGGATTTTTTATAAATGCGTAATAGCCTCTGAAAATTAAGGCATAGGCATCTACGAGAAAGAGACGTTTTTGTTCGGCCATGGGAAGGAATTTGTATTTCCTTCAAAGGTAACAAGAAGGTTTTACATAGGGAAGGGTTAATTGATTTTCACTATTTCAAAGTAGGAATGGTTGATATAGATATTTGAAAACACTCCCGCACTTGATGCATTAGTTGTGGTTATATGTAGGGTCACCAAATCATTGGCGTTTAATTCGGCTAGGGTATCAAAAATTACGAAAGGAGAAGTATCGTTACTCTCTACATAAATAGTACCATTAATTTGAACATCAAAGAATACAAATTGTGTGTTTGATGAAGTCCTTAAAACTGCATTAATACGATATAGTCCATCTGAAGGAGCTGTAAATGTATAGGTCGTGGGATTGTAATTGTTTTGCAGATCGAAGGTTTCCGTATCAAATTGCAATATAGCTGAACTGTTTCCAGTAATGGTTTGGAAAGCACTTGCTGTTGCCCTGAAAGCAATTTGTGGGTTAGAAGTACTTTGCCAAGAAAGGGTCCCAGTGCCATTGGTAGTGAGTACTTCTCCGGAGGCTCCATCGGAAGTTGGAAATCGGTATCCCGTAACAGTAGGATTTCCAATTTGGAATTCCCCGTTCGTTCGAAGAATGTCGTTGTCGAATTCGCCATAAATTAAAGCTCCGGTAGCACCAGCAAGGGAGTTTTCAATATATAGTTTATTACTTCCCAATTCGCTGAAACCTGCCCATGTTCCAATAAATATATTCCCAGTGGCCGCAATATCTGAATTGAGCCCAGAAAAGTTTCCAATTCCAATATTGTCATTTCCGGTACGATTGCGTGACATGGCTGATAACCCAATACTAATATTGTTACTCCCGGAACGAATATTTTCTGAGGCTCCTGGGCCTATGGCTACGTTGAAATCTCCATCGGTAAGGTGCCTTAGTGCAAGATCACCAATGGCAATATTGCTTGTGGAGGCAGCCGTGGCGGAAGCAGCAATACCATCGCCCAAAAAAAGGGAATTGAAACTTGTGTTACCATCACTCAAGTCATTAATCTCCTTAGCTCCATTTGCGGTGAGATAATCCCACCCGGTACCATTGTAAAAATAAAATCCGGGGTTTATTCCATCGGTTTGGTAAATTAATAAACCGGTAGCAGGAGTAGCAATGGTATTTTTTTGAACTTGGGTCATGCGGGGGATTAGAATTCCCGTGTTGGTAGATTCAATATCCAATGAGGCACTGGCATCTGGTGTGGTAGTATTAATTCCTACTTGTGCGGAAAGGGTGATTCCGAATAAAAGTCCTATAAATAGTAAACAAGAATTTCGCATGGTTAATCAATTTGAAATACATTGAATTGTGTTAAATCGCTTGACTGATTTATAGTCGTATTGCTAGTTCCAAAAATGTAAACTTCTAAATAGTCATTAACAACTAACTCTTCTATTGTAGAAATTGAAATAGTATTACTTTCTGAAAGATTAGAGCTTACTTGTGCTATTGTATTTGTAGGAGGCGCTCCATTTTTAGTTATTGTAATGGTATAGGTTCCTGTTCCAGACAAGAAAATATTTGTGGTTATATGATAGTATCCATCATTGCTTACCACAAACTGATTGTTTGTTGTGTCAAATTCATTATTTCGATCAGTTACAATTTGATCAAAAGTTATTTTAGTTATAGTACTAGCAGTAATAGCTTGGTTTCCATTTAAATCTGCTTGAACAACAGATTTTGAAATTGCAGTTGCAGGTGCTTGCCAAGAAGCATTTCCTGAAGCATCGGAAGTTAAAACATAACCACTCGCTTCGTTACCATCTTCATATTGAAAAGTTCCAATGACATCCAAGGTTGCGTCGGGGTCTGTATTATTAAGACCTAAATTTCCATTGTGAGTTAGACGCATGCTTTCTGTCATATCTGATTGGTTTACCCCATTAGAGTGGGTATAAAAAACAAGCCCTACATGATCAATATCTGCCGAAGTTTGTACAGCTGCAATAGCAGCACGCCTAAAACTAGATCTTCTTGGAGCTCCAAAGCTTATTGAAGCTCCAATAGTATTAAGACCACCACCTATTCGGCTTCCAACAAGAAAAAGCCCATCCTGCCCTGTATTTTCATAACTTAAATCGAATGAAGTAGACAAATCTATATGTAATGGGCTTTGTGGATTATTTGCTCCTATCCCTGTCTTTCCATTTTTTAGAACAGTAAACGCATTGCTACGATTGCTGGTGTCGGTTCCGTTTCCTATTACAAAAATAGGCTCTGTAGTTACCCAATTATTTGTAGTTCCTGAAAGAATATTATAACTCCCAATAACCAAACTACCATAGGATTGTGCAGTTGAATTAAGTCCAAACGCAACTGAAAAGTCACCAGTTGCAGTGGTGTTTCTTCCTAAAGCAGTAGAATAATCCCCAACATTAGTTTCGTCCCATTGCGCACCATCTACACTTCCAGCTCTAAAAGAAGCTTTACGAGGATTAAAGCTCATACGCTCTGAGCTGCCAGGGGCCCCAATTGAAGCCCCAGTTCCAAAAGCCCCAGAAACTTCGAGCCCATCGCCTCCTTGTATTTCTAAGGCACCATTGTCTGCAGTTATTATTCGTCCATTGCCAACTCCCCCTTGATCGTATGCTTCATCTAATGTGTTTTTTGCTCCATTAATTGCAACCCAAGTTGTAGTAGCTTGATCCCAATAATAAAAGCCTTCGGAAGGAGTTCCGCTACCGGTTACAAACACCAGCATACCATCTTGTAATGAAGTGGGATTGATGGCTGGAAATTCGTCAATTCTCGGAATGAGAAGCCCTTCATTGTTATTGGGTGTAGATGCATTGGTAGCCGAAATGTCCAAAGTAGCATTGGGGCTTGTGTTTCCTATTCCTACTTGAGCAAGTGTTTTTTTCGAAAGGAAAACTGATACAAAAAGAATCAAATAAAGTGGTTTCATCACATGGTAGTTTGGATACCATAAAGTAGGTTAAGTGATACTAGAGGCAGATTGGGCAAAAAAACTGTCCTAAAGGTAAAAGGAGAAGGAGGGGTGGCCAATTCTATTTAGTGATTGGGGGTATTTTTTTAGTGAATAAAAAAGGAATGGGGTTTATCCTTGAAGATGGACAAGCACGGCATCTCGATTTGCATGGCTTAAAGGAATGCTTTCTTTGCCTACAAGCACCGAATTTCGTGTTATGGAGGTAATCTTATTGATATTGACCACAAAGGAGCGATGGGTTTTTATAAAGGAATTGGGGCTTAGCAATTCGGATGTTTTTTTTAAGGTGTGAGGTACAATGTACTTGTTATGGGCAGTGACCACATAGCAGTAATTATCAAATGCTTTTAAGTACAGGATGCTATTTTGGTTTACTTTATGGGTTCTTCCTTTGGCTTTTAGTAAAATAAAGACTTCTTTGGTGAGATTAAAATTATGCCAGGCCAATTCAATATTGCTTCGTAAACCTGCCTCGGTAAATGGTTTTACAATATAACCCAGTGGTTGGGTTTCTTTTACCCTCTGAATGGTTTGGGGATCTGTTTGGGAAGTTAAATACAGGTATGGAATTTTACGGTCGTCCAGTTGTTGGGCCAAATCAACCCCGTCTTTTACCCCTTCCAGTTGGATGTCCAAAAGCACCAAATCGGGCACCAACTTGTCAATTTCCTCAAGGGCATTTTCATATTCATCACTATCCCCAATGACCTTAAAACCCTGCTTTTTCAGTGCTATTTCGATGGTTGCGGTGATAAGGGGTTCATCCTCTACGATGTAAATAGTAAGCGATTTCAAAAAGATTTTCTTTTAAAACGGGAAACTAATGCAAGAAAAAAAGAGTCTTCAAACTTTTTAGTGAAGATACGGTTATTTTTAGTGAATGAACTAAAGCAATGTAAATCGTGTAATGTTCAAGACGGCTTTTGTCCCTTTTGGATTGTTTTCAACAAAAGATAAATGGGCTTTTACTTTTTTGGAAAGTGCCTTGATCAAGGAAATACCAAAAGAACTCTCTTTTATTTCATTGGGCATTCCTTTACCGTTATCTGCAACTACCAATTGAAGTGTTGCTCCTTGCTTGGAAAAAGTAACATTCAAAGTACTATTATCATCTATCTTGGGGAAAGCATGTTTCAGGACATTGGTAATAAGTTCATTTAATATCAAACCCAAAGGGGTAATGCTTTCAATATCCAAAACCAGAGGCTCCACATCTAGGCTGTATTTAATTTTTTGGCTTTCGTCCTGGTGGCTTTCAAAAATATCCCGAACCAGGTCGGTAAAATATTCTTGGGTATTAATCCCAACCAATTGGTCTTTGCTGTATAATTTCTGATGAATTAACACCATGGAACGTACTCGGTTTTGTGCTTCTTTCATCGCAACCTTGGCTTCCTTGTCTTTAATCGTCTCCGATTGCAGATACAACAATGAAGACACCATTTGAAAGCTATTTTTTACCCTGTGGTGGGTTTCCTTAAGCAGGACGTTTTTTTCGTCTACGGTCAATTCCAACAGTTTTTTCTGCTTGGCCAAAAGGGTATTTTTCTTTTTGTTTTTATATAGAAAGAACCCAATAAGGCCAGCGATAAGGAGTCCGGCTAGGGCAAACAACAGATAGAGCTTTTGTTGTTGTGCCGTTTTTTCGGCTTCCAGTTCCATTAATTTTAGCTGGGCATCTTTCTTTTCCGATTCAAACTTAGTGAGCGCCTCTGCCATATTTTGATCCTGTGTGGCCGAAAGCACAGAATCTTTCAATTTTTGGGATTGTTGTGATAGTAGGTACGCATTTTTATAGTCCTTTGTTTCAGAATAAAAATCAGACAAGGCAGTATAGGATTCCATGAGTTGCTGCACATGGTGAATGGCTTTGGCAATTTCAACCCCTTTCGTTAAATGCGGAAGTGCCTGTTTAAATTCTTTTCGCTTGGTATGCACAATTCCTATCCCAGTTTCTGAAACGGCATAGAGCAAGGGCACTTTTTCATAGGCTACCAATTGCATGGCTTGCCCATAACTGGATAAAGCACTTTCATAGTCGGCTTGGTAAATTTTTGAATTCCCTAAATTCATATAGGTAATTCCAAGCATCAATGAATCTTTTTGCTCTTGGTAATAGGATAGGGCATGCGTTATGGCTATGTCTGCCTTTTCATATAGTTGGTGGTTCATGTAAAGCACAGCCAAATTGTTATTGATGTTTGCCACCCAAGTGGCATCACCAATATTTGTGGCTATTTCCAAGGATTTCAAAAAATACTTTTCGGTGTTGTCAAGGTCATTGCGTATGTTGTAACAAGCGGCCAGATTGTTGTAGATTCGATAGAGTTTTTGTCCATTATTGGTTTCTTCGAAATAGCGGGTTGCCTCGAGATAATACTCAATGGCTTTGTCGTATTCTTGGTTCACATAATGGGAAACCCCTTTGTAATTAAGTGCTTCTGCATTCCATTCAGGAGAATCAATTGTACCTGCAATGGAGTCAAAAACCGCTGCATAGCCCACAATATTTTCGGGGTGTGCATATACTTCGCTATCAATTTTTTTTGCAATAAATTCCAGCTTTTTTTCATTGCTGGAAAGCGTATCCAAAAGGGATAAAATGGAAGGGGGTTGGGAATGCCCCGTGAAGGGAAAAACTGTGATAAATAGAAAAATGAATGGCTTCAAAGGAATGGACTTTCTGTATTTGTAAAACAAGGTACTATTTTTTTTCTAAATGAATTTTCGATGTATTGGGTTTCAATTTGTACTTTTCCAAAATGAAAATCAACCTATGAAAAATTTTTCAATTGCCATCCATGGAGGTGCCGGAACCTTGGTAAAAGGCTTAATGACTTCGGAATTAGAAAGTCGATACAAAGAAGCATTAGCAGAAGCGTTAGAAGCCGGATATGCTGTTTTGGAAAAAGGAGGAACGGCTCTGGATGCTGTGGAAATTGCCGTTCAACATTTAGAAGATACCCCTTTGTTTAATGCTGGAAAAGGGAGTGTTTTTTCCAACCAAGGAACTCATGAAATGGATGCCGCCATTATGGATGGTAGTACTTTAAAAGCGGGAGCAGTTTCTTTAATAACCGGAATTAAAAACCCAATTTCATTAGCACGAGATGTGATGGAAAAAAGCGATCATGTATTTTTAGCTGGAGAAGGAGCCATGGAATTTGCAAAAATGAATGGTTATAAAGTATTGCCTCCCGAGTACTTTTATGATGAGGTGCGCTACCAACAATGGCAGGGAATAAAGGATAGTACTACGTTCCAATTGGATCATAGTGTAAAAAAGGATGGAAAATTTGGGACGGTAGGTGCGGTTGCCTGTGATGCTTTTGGGAATCTTGCTGCTGCAACCTCTACGGGCGGAATGACCAATAAAAAATGGGGAAGGGTAGGCGATAGTCCTATGATTGGGGCCGGGACTTATGCCAATAATACTACTTGTGCGGTGAGCTGCACCGGCAGTGGTGAATATTTTATTCGAGGCGTTGTGGCATATGATGTTTCTTGTCTCATGGAGTATAAGGGGATGTCTCTTGTAGAAGCAGCTTCCGAAGTCATTCAAAAAAGAGTGCTAAGAATTGGCGGCGATGGTGGGTTAATTGCCGTAGATGCTAAAGGAACTATTGCCCTTCCTTTTAATACGGAAGGCATGTATAGAGCATATAAAACTTCTCAAGGAGAACACGGACTGGCGATTTATAAAGACTAAACAAAAGGTGCATCTACCGGAAGTACGGTAATCTTTCGGTCTTTAATATTGAAAACATCCCCATTGGCTAACACGTGTGTTTTCAAGTTGGTCAAGGTCATGGGAGTCCCCTGTTTCAAAATTCTTTCGTTGTTGTGTTTTATTTTACGGGGGTCAAAAAGTACGACCATTCCGGAACCAATTACTTCAAAAGTATTACAGTTTCTTATAATAAGACCTGTGTCTTCCGCTAAACCTACCCCAATCAATTTAGGATGTCTTGCCACAGCTTCGGCCAAACGTCCAAAACGGCCTCTTCTAATAAAATGCGAATCAATTATAAGATTCGGGATAAAACCCATACCTAATCCCATTCCCACAGCGCCTTTGGTAAAGGCTTCCTTAATATTACCCCCTGTAATCATTTCCTGGCTCATACACATGGCTCCGGCGCTGGTTCCGGCAATGACGAAGTGTTCCTTCTGAAACTTTTCCATTAAAAGGTCATGGATTTTGGTGCCTCCAATTTCACGGGTAATGTTAGATTGATTTCCACCCGAAAACATGACACAATTAGCTTTTTTAATGATGCCAATATTTTTAGGATCTTCACTTTGGGAACGTTCGCGAATGTCTAAAATGGTCACATTTTTACAGCCCAGCTTACCAAATGCTTCAAGATAATTTTGACTTACTTCTTCAGGAATACTGGAAGCAGTAGGAATCACCACAATGTTTGAATAAATCCCTCCGGCTTCCTTCACCACGTGATACAAAATCCCTTCGCTAATAAATTCCAGCGTGTATTGCTCGTTAAGCTCTATTCCTTTGTCTTCATTTCCTCCTATGGGAATGAGGATTCCTTTGGTTTTCATGGGGTACTTTTCAATAGGGCAAAAATACACGTTTTTGAAAAGAAAAAAATGATATATTTATAATCTTTGACAATAACCAACTTTAAACCCTTTAACTATGAGAATTCGGGAAATTAATGCCATGCGTGGCCCAAACTATTGGTCGGTTCGTCGTCACAAATTAATTGTGATGGTGTTGGATTTGGAAGAAATGGAAGAACGACCGTCTAATAAAATCCCTGGATTTCTGGATCGGTTGAAAGCACTCTTTCCAAGCATGTACAGTCATCGTTGTTCGGTGGGGGAACCCGGCGGGTTTTTTCAGCGGGTGGAAGAAGGTACTTGGATGGGTCATATTATTGAACACATTGCTTTGGAAATTCAAACCTTGGCGGGAATGGATACCGGCTTCGGAAGAACCCGAGATTATGGAGAAAAAGGGGTGTACAATGTGGTGTTTTCCTATATTGAAGAATCGGTGGGGCGTTATGCGGCTAAAGCGGCCGTTGAAATCTGCGAAGCTTTAATTGAAGGAGAAGAATATAATCTGGAAGAAGATATTCAGCGTATGCGCGAACTTCGCGAAGCAGAACGTCTGGGGCCCAGTACCGGTTCTATTGTGGAAGAAGCTGCGAGTAGGGGGATTCCATGGATTCGTTTAAATAAATATTCATTGTGTCAATTAGGTTATGGAGCCAATCAGAAACGAATTCAGGCAACAGTTACCAGTGAGACTTCCAGTATTGCGGTAGAAATTGCGTGCGACAAAGAAGATACGAAATACTTGTTGGAACAAGCCGAAGTGGAAGTTCCCAAAGGAGATATTATCCGTAGGGAAAGTAGCTTGGAAGCTGCTTGCAAATATGTTGGTTTTCCTTTAGTGATTAAACCTGTTGATGGCAATCACGGTCGAGGTATTACGGTGGATATTCAAACTTATGAGGAGGCACTTGTAGCCTTCAGAAATGCCAAAGAAAGCTCTAAAAGTGGGGCTATTATTGTTGAAAAGTTTATTACTGGTAGAGATTACCGCTTACTAGTGATTAATTTTAAATTAGTAGCTGCCGCATTAAGAACCCCTGCTCATGTAATAGGCGATGGCAAATCTACCGTTCAGGAATTAATAGATATTGTAAATAGCGACCCCCGTCGTGGCTACGGGCATGAAAATGTACTTACCCAGATTACGGTGAATGAACTCACGCAAAACATTATTAAAGATGCCGGATACACGTTGGATTCTGTAATAGCTAAAGATGAAATGCTCATTCTAAAAGATACGGCCAACTTAAGTACCGGGGGTACTGCCGAAGATGTAACCGATATTATGCACCCCGATAATGTGGAAATGGCAGAGCGTATTTCAAGAATTATTGATCTCGATATCTGCGGAATTGATGTGATGACCACCGATATCAGTAAGCCTCTTCAGGAAACAGGCGGTGCTGTTTTGGAAGTGAATGCAGGTCCCGGATTCCGAATGCATTTGGCACCCACTTCGGGACTACCCAGAAATGTAGCAGCTCCAGTGGTGGATAAATTATTTCCAAAGATGGGAGATACAGGGAGAATTCCCATTGTGGCCATTACCGGAACCAATGGTAAAACCACTACCAGCCGATTAATAGCGCATATTGCCAAAATGAATGGCTATAGA
>JAGQZA010000051.1 GCA_020435805.1 Flavobacteriaceae bacterium | reverse complement strand
GAAAAATTAAAAAATCATCCCCGTAAAAATGCAGTATTAAAGGAAAAGCTTCAGGATGTTCTGGAAACCGACTTTCATCATTACTCCAATTTTGTAATGAAAGTAGACGTGGATTCAAAAATAATTAATGAATACCTAAGTCCATTTTTAGTAGATAACCAAAGAGAAATGGGTGCTTATGTAATTCGTTATTATTTTGGGAATAAAGACAATGTAGATTTTCCCAAAAAAGGCGAAGGCTGGTCTGCGTTTAAACAACGTATTAAGAATGGCGGTACTACCCCCACCATTGTAAAAAACATCCAACGGGAGTACACTAGTTTAACCCGCAGTGTGGGACAAGAAAAAATAGCCATATTAATGTCTTGGGAAAGTCTGGAAGATGCAGAGAAGAAAAAGGCATATTGCTCCCCACTAACTATCTATACACGCAATAACTCTACCAACGGGCAAGATGTCCCAGTACAAGGTTATTATAAAGCAAAACTATACCAAACACCCAACAATAGTAATGTACAAATTGAAGGTTCGCTAGAACTTCCCGGTAGCTTGTATGACCATCGCTTTACCGATAGAGAGCTATACCATTTAGGCATTATTTGCAGCCATAGTATGTACCCTACCCAAAGTTGGTTAGATATGAATCCAGAAAAACAATGTTATACAGTTACCTATGTGGCTACAAAAGAAGGTGATGGCATTAAGTTTCAGTATACCGACTATCGTAATAATAAAGTAATAGTAAGCGTAAGTTACAAACGAGGTAATTCCTATGGAACGCCGGTTTTTGTAAATTTGGATATAAATCCATAATCATGAAGGAATATACAAACGTTGATGCCTACATACAAGATCAACCTTCCGAAAAGCAGTACCTTTTAAAAGAAATACGTAAACACCTACTAAAAGTGGTACCTGATGCCACAGAAGCTATAAAATACGGGATGCCAACCTTAGTGTTACATGGCAATCTTGTACATTACGCAGCTCAAAAGAACCATATTGGCTACTACCCTGCTCCTTCAGGCATAACTGCTTTTAAAAACGAATTGCAGCCGTATCATACTTCCAAAGGAGCCATTCAATTTCCTATAGACCAACCCATACCTTACGATTTAATAGCAAAGATTGCAATTTTTAGGAAAGAGGAAAATCTGAATAAAATGGCATCCAAAAACTAAGTTCTCCCTATGTTCTAAATAAGAAGAGCAGCCAAAGCTGCTCTTACTACTAACGACCAAAATTAAAATCTAAACCACTAGATTTCAATGTCTTTTACAAACGTTTCACCCGCGTTGGTTACCAACTTAAAGGTATACGTACCTTTTTGGGCCGTTTGAAAGTTGAAAGCTTTACCCAAACTGGCGTTACTTCCTAAGTTGCCTTTAAATACCATAGTACCATCTTCGCTATAAATGAATAATTTATAGGTTGCATTTTGTGTATTTAGTACAGAAACAGCGATTGTTTCATTTTCTTGCGTAATGGTAACTTTTTCATTGTTGGCCAAAGCCACCATAGAGAAAAATACTAAGCCAATAAGTAGCACATTTTTAATAGTCTTCATAAGTTCAAATTTTTAAGTATTTGTTGATACAAAGATGGGCCGACAAATTTTCTTACACTCCTACAAATTTTGCCAATATCTATACTATTTTATCCTATTTGCTTTATTAAATTTCAACTATTGTTAAAATAACACATATTAAAGTTAAATTTGCACATATTATGCACGCGCAACAGTTGTAATTTTACTTAAAAAAATGAATAAGGCTCCACTTTTTGAATCCATTACACTTTCCCACGGAAGTTCACTCTCTGTCAATAATTTTAAAGAAGAGAATGATGAAAATCCGGCTACTTGGCATTATCACCCCGAAATGGAATTGGTTTATGTAAATGGTGGTAACGGAAAAAGACACATTGGGAATCATATTTCGTACTATAACGATGGTGATCTTATATTTATAGGTGCTAATCTTCCTCATTTTGGGTTTACAGACAGACTTACTCAAAATAAGAGTGAAATTGTAATTCAGGCAAGGGAAGACTTTCTGGGTAAAGGTTTCTTTGAAGCACCAGAGATGCTATCTATAAAACAACTTTTAAATAGAAGCAAACAAGGGATTATTTTTCATAAAGCAACCCAAAAAATTGTTGGCCCAAAACTGGAAGCATTGCTAGCACTTAATTCATTTGAACGCCTCCTTTCTTTCTTACAAATTCTTCAGGAACTTTCAGAAAGTAGTAATTATACTATTTTAAATGTTGAAAAAGTACATTTAGAATCCAGGCCTCAAGATACAGCACGACTGGATACTATTTACAGTTTTGTAAGTAATGAATTTACAAGGCCTATTTCTTTGGAAGAAATTTCAGATAGGGTTAGTATGACCGAACAGGCCTTCAGTAGATACTTCAAAAACAAAACCGGCAAAACTTTTACACAGTTTGTGAATGAATACCGATTAGTGCACGCTTGCAAGTTACTTGCTGAAAAACACATAAGCATTACCGATGTATGCTTCGAATGTGGATTTAACAACTTTTCACATTTCAATAAAAAATTCAAGGAATTTACAGGTAAAAGTCCTTCGCAATACCGTAACGAAATAAAACAGATAGTACATAAAAAAAGCGCTCCATAAAGAGCGCTTTTTTGTTGCAAAGAAAATTAATTACTTATCTGCATTGGGTTTTCCTTCCCAAACGGATAGTGATTTTTTGTTTAAAGCTATGTAATCTTCATTACCGGCTTCGGTAGCTAATTCTAATGATTTTTTAGCGGCTGCTATGGCACCTTTTTTATCTCCCGCTTTTGCATAAATCAAAGACTGCTGTCTGTAATACCAAAAGGCAGGTTGCTCCCGCATTGCAATGGCTTTATCTATCCACATTTTAGATTTATTAATGTCCTTATCGGCTTCTAGATAATACACCGCAGCAGCATAGTAGTCGTTGGCAGAGGGGCCTCCCATTACTTTTTCTATATTGGCACTCACTGCTTTGTCTGTCATAAATGTAATTGGCACTCCCACATACACATTTTCCCACATAATGCCTAAATTAGCCGTACTGTTGGTAACATCATCAAACGACATCGTAAAGGTTTCAATGGCTATAGGTAATGGGTAAATATTTACTTTAATGGAGGCAGCTACTTTACTTTCGTCCCAAGTTTGTGGATTTCCCCAGTTGTTGGAATCTGTATAAAAATAAACATCCCAAGTTCTCTGGCTTGGTTTTGTGTACACCGCATAAGTCCCAGCCTTGAGTGTAGTGTCATTAATTATAACTTCATCACTGAACGTAATTTTGGTATTGGCATTGGCTCCAGTTCTCCAAAGATTTCCATAAGGAACTAGATCTCCAAATACTTTTCTTCCTTTCATAGAAGGGCGGGAATATTCCAATGTAACATTGGTTAAACCAACTTTTTGTTCAATTTTCTGAGAAGTACTTGCGGCTGGCGTTTCAATTTGCGCAAAAGTCACTATTGATAAGAAACTCACAAATACAGATAATACAATTTTTTTCATGATGGTATATTTTTAGTTGGCTCTAAGATACTACTTGATAGGGAGCTTAATAGTTAACAAAACCTTAAAAGGTATTTCTTTGTATTGCAATGAAAAGGAGGTTATGTTTCAGGATCGCTAAAAAAAGGTTAATTGTGCGAAAAGCCTTTCATTACTTATATTTCATATGTAACTTTAAACAAAAAAATGAAAAAGTTATTCAAAAAGTTATGGAAAATAAAACCTTCCGCTCCGCAAAAAGTAAAACAAAAAATGTATCGTTTGCTCGAAATGAACGACAGTAGGTTTTGGATTCGAGAGTAATTTTGTTTAAACCTTAACATATCGCTTTAAACATAGTGTGTATTTTTAGTAAACAATTAAGTTTGTTCAATTACGAATAAAGCAATTGGAGGTAATGAAAGTTTCTCTGTCTTAAATACATGCTACATTTGGATAAAAAAGTTATTATTTTTTGGTTCCGAAGAGACCTTAGGCTGCAAGACAATGTGGGGTTTTATAAGGCATTAAATGGAAAACAGCTGGTATTGCCTCTCTTTATTTTCGATACTACTATTCTGGAAAAACTCCCCAAAGAGGATGCTCGTATAAGCTTTATTTTTGAAACTTTGCAGGCTCTTAGAAAGGAACTACAAACCTATGGAAGCAGCCTTGCCATCTATTACGGAAACCCAAAAGAAGTTTTTAGTGAAATAACTTCAAGGTTTGAGGTACAAAACGTTATTGCCAATCATGATTATGAGCCTTACGCCATTAAAAGAGATGCGTCTATTTCAGAATTTCTTTCAGAAAAAAACATCGGATTCTACACTTTTAAGGATCAAGTAATATTTGAAAAAGCCGAAATAATTAAAGAAGATGGCCATCCGTATGTGGTTTACACCCCTTATAGTAAAAGGTGGTTGGAGCAATTGGATGCTTCTAAGCATTTAAAAAATAATTCCCCAGACGATACTTTTAAAAACTTGTACAAAAACCTTCAGTTACCCAATGTATCGCTTCAGGAAATTGGTTTTTGTCCTTCACCTATCAAAGTAAAACCTTATAACCTTTCAGAAAAAAGTATAGAAAATTACAAGCATACCAGAAACTTTCCATCTAATGTTCAAGGAACTTCGCACCTTTCTCCGCACCTGCGTTTTGGCACCATAAGCATTCGTCAATTAGTTGCAAAGGCCTTGCAATCTAAAGAGCAAACATTCTTGAAAGAACTTATCTGGCGTGAATTTTTTATGCAAATCCTTTGGCACTTCCCAAAAACAGAATCAAAGGCGTTTAAACCGAAATACGATAGAATTGTATGGCGCAACAACGAAACTGAGTTTGAGGCATGGAAACAAGGGAAAACAGGATATCCCTTTGTTGATGCAGGGATGCGCGAACTGAAGGAAACCGGTTATATGCACAACCGGGTGCGTATGATTGTAGCCAGTTTTTTATGCAAACACTTACTTATCGATTGGCGTTGGGGTGAAGCGCATTTTGCAGAAAAGCTGCTGGATTATGAGCAAGCCAGTAATGTTGGAAATTGGCAATGGGCAGCCGGAAGCGGTGTGGATGCTGCGCCCTATTTTAGAATTTTTAACCCCACAACCCAAATTGAAAAGTTTGATAAAAACATGCAATACATACGCCAATGGGTTCCTGAATATGGTACAACAAATTACCCAAAGCCCATCGTAGAGCACAAGGAAGCGAGAGAGCGATGCTTGTATGTATATAAGGAGGCACTCTACGAATAAAGCAAAATTTTTATATGAAAAATGCATTTAATCGATTTTTTATATATATTTATCGGTGTTTTTGCGTTACATATTAGTTAACCCCCAAATGCTTTGACTATGGAACAACCCCAAAATACCTTCAGTAATGGAGAAATTACGGTAACCTACGACCCAATAAAATGTAAGCTAGCTGAAGTTTGTTGCAAAGGCCTTTCCGAAGTTTTTAGAAATTCCGTAATTCCTTGGATAGACTTGGATGCAGCCGAAACCGAAAAGATTATCAACCAAATCAAAAAGTGCCCCTCCGGTGCTTTATCTTTTGAATATCACGAAGTACTGGAGCTTGTTAAATAAATTGTAAAGGGTTTAAAAAATTGGGAGTTAAAACACAATTTTTATACTCTTGCGCTTCCAAACAAGACTAATTTTCCCCAACATGAAATTTTTAAAACTCCTTCCCATTGTCATTATTTGTTTCATTAGCCCTATTCAGGCTCAGGAATCGAATACCACCATTGAGGGCCAATTTACCGATGTGATTGAAAAATCGAATCGATATGAAGATTACAAGGTTGTGAAAATAACGAAACTCAATTCTTTACGAAAAAATGTATCAGATTCTATTAATGAATTACAATCTGAAATTGCTACACTACAGCAATACCAGTCCAAACAACAAAACAACATCGATTCTCTTACTCAGGAAATTGCTACCATAAAAGAATCGTTGCTTCTTTCGCAAAAAAAAGAAAACGGAATTACATTTTTTGGTGCAATTATTACAAAATCGGTGTATCAAACCATGATGTGGGGAATTGTAGCGTTACTCCTATTGGGATTACTCACCTTTATGTTTAAGTTTAAGAAAAGTAATGCCATAACTCGCGAAGCCAATAAAAAATTGGCGGAAACAGAAACCGAATTTGACAAACATCGTCAAAATGCACTGGAACGTGAACAACAACTACGCAGAAAACTTCAGGACGAAATCAATAAGCAGAAAAAAGATTAATCCACTCGGGTAATCTTTGCCCCAATAGCCCGTAAGCGCTCGTCAATATTTTCATAACCACGATCAATTTGTTCAATGTTATGAATAATACTGGTTCCTTTGGCGGATAGCGCAGCAATTAATAGAGAAATTCCTGCCCTAATATCCGGCGATACCATAGTGGTTGGCTTGAGGATGGACTTAAAATTATGCCCAATTACGGTAGCTCTATGAGGGTCGCAAAGAATAATTTTGGCTCCCATATCAATCAATTTATCCACAAAAAAGAGGCGGCTTTCAAACATTTTTTGATGAATAAGTACACTTCCCTTTGCTTGGGTACATACTACCAGTACAATACTTAACAAATCGGGTGTAAAACCGGGCCATGGAGCATCGGCAATGGTAATAATGGAGCCATCCATATCTGACTGGATTTCATATTCCTTCTGTTTAGGAATATAAATATCGTCTCCTTTTTTCTTTAATTTGATTCCCAACTTTCGGAAGGTATCTGGAATAATGCCTAAATCGTTCCAACTTACATTCTTAATAGTGAGTTCACTTCGCGTCATGGCAGCCAATCCTATCCAACTTCCTATCTCAATCATATCGGGAAGAATTCTGTGGGTGCAGCCGTGCAAACTTTCAACTCCTTCAATAGTAAGCAAATTGGACCCTATTCCAGAGATATTGGCCCCCATGGCATTAAGCATTTTACAAAGTTGCTGTAAATAAGGCTCGCATGCGGCATTATAAATGGTGGTTTTACCTTTAGCTAAAACAGCGGCCATTACTATATTGGCGGTCCCAGTTACTGAAGCTTGATCCAATAACATATAGGCACCCTTCAGTCCATCTGGGGCTTCTACCCCATAAAACCGCTCTTCTTTATTATATCGAAACTTTGCTCCCAGCTTTATAAATCCTTCAAAATGGGTGTCCAGTCTGCGTCTCCCTATTTTATCACCACCTGGTCTTGGGATATATCCTTTCCCAAATCTTGCCAGAAGAGGCCCTACAATCATAATAGAGCCACGTAAAGAACTCCCTTCTTTCTTAAAGAGTTCCGATTCCAGATATTTCAAATTGATATCATCGGCTTTAAAGGCATATTTTCCTTTTCCCAGCTTCTGAATTTTTACCCCAAGATTTCCGAGTATGGTAATGAGTTTATTGACATCCACAATGTCCGGGATATTCTCAATAATCACTTCTTCCGAAGTTAGCAGAACACAGCAAAGAATCTGTAGTGCTTCATTTTTGGCTCCTTGCGGCTGTATTTCCCCTTTTAATGCATGTCCTCCTTCAATTTGAAACGTTCCCATAAATAAATTGAATTGTACGATTAATAACGTTTACGATTGCGTCCCCCTTTATTTCCTCCTTTGTTTTTCTTAAAAGGTTTTTTGTTTTTCAAAAGGTCTTCGGGATTGGAAAGGTCTTCATCGCTGTTTTTTAAATTGATTTTACCTCCGGAAAGCTCATACAGATGTTCAAAAATAACATCGTCTTCCACCGTGTCTTTGTTCCAATTTAAAAAACTTTTTTTCATATGGTTGGCAATGGTCATGATTAGCCCTTCCTTCATATCCCCTTCTTCCCAACTATTGGCTACATCAATCATTCGTTTGATGTTATTTCCGTAAAAACGATATTTGGGATGATTCTGCGGATAATCTAGCGAACCGGGACGCTCGGAAAGTTCTTCACGGGAAGGTTTCGGGAAAGGAGAATCCACATCGAGTTTAAAATCGGATATGATAAACAACTGATCCCAAAGTTTATGTTGAAAATCGGACACATCCCGTAAGTGAGGGTTCAAATTACCCATTACGGCAATGATGCTTTTAGCACAGTTGTTACGAGCTTCTCGATCGGTAAGGCTAATGGCGTGATCTACCATTTTTTGGATATGGCGTCCGTATTCGGGAATAATTAACTGAGGGCGTTCGGTGTTGTATTCTATCTCTTCAACCAAAATAAAAATGTATTAGGAAATGTTATTGTAGTAGCTTGCAAATTACTAAAAATTAAAGTGAAATTACGCCTTCCACTTTGGAAACTTGTAAATATTTTTCGATAACTGCATCGGGAGAGTCCAAGTTAACTTTCACCGAAATACTGGTATAGGTTCCTTTCGAAGAATCGCGAGTTTGCATTTCGGCATTCATATTATCAAAAATCGCTTCTATTTCGGCAATCTTTTCTAAGCTTGCCGGCACAATAAATTTAAAAAGGTAGTCGGTAGGCCAAGCAGTATCGTTCTCCAACTGTTCCCGTAAGCGATCGTAAAAATCTTTTGTTTTTTCTTCTTCAGTCATTCTAAAAGCAGGTTCTTTTGGCAAAGATAGCGTAAGTCTTTTATAGTAACTAACTTTGTACAAAATTGTAACGATTGAAAGCCAAAAGAATTGTCATTACCGGAGGGCCAGGTTCGGGCAAAACATCATTGATACAACATCTTCAGCAGAGGGGTTTTACCTGTATTCCTGAAATTTCAAGAGAAGTAATCCTTAAAGCGCAAGCCGAAGGAATAGACCAGCTTTTTTTAGAAGACCCTCTCTTATTTAGCGATCTTTTGCTGAAAGGAAGGATACAACAGTTTGAGGCTACCCAAACGGCTTTGGAATTGTTTGTTTTTTTCGACCGAGGTCTGCCCGATGTAACAGCCTATATGGATTATTTAGGAACGTCCTACCCCTCCTATTTTTCTGAAACTTGTATGGATAATCGATATGATGCTATTTTTCTGCTTCCTCCCTGGAAAGAAATTTATATTCAGGATAACGAGCGGTACGAATCTTTTGAACAAGCAGAAAAAATATTTCATTTCCTACATCAAGGGTATGCACAGTATAAATATGAAGTACATCATGTTCCCGTTGGAACCATAGAATACCGAAGTGCTTTTATATTAAAAAAACTGGAAACTCTATTTTGACCTCTCCTTTGCACATATTGCAAACCTATTGGCACTACCCCAATTTTCGCCCTACACAAGAGAAGATTATTGAAGCTGTTTTATTAGGAAGGGATACCGTGGCACTGCTTCCTACCGGAGGTGGAAAATCGATATGTTTTCAAGTCCCGGCTATGGTCATGGAAGGTATTTGTATTGTGGTTTCTCCTTTGGTAGCATTAATGACCGATCAAGTACAAGGATTAATGACCCGAGGTATTAAAGCCATGGCTATTACCGGGGGAATTTCGGGGGATGAGCTTACCACTCAATTGGATAATGCGCTCTTCGGAAATTATAAATTTTTATACCTCTCTCCGGAACGTTTGCAACAGGAACAAGTGCAGGTGGCTATTCAGAAAATGAGTGTAAACCTAATTGCCATCGACGAAGCGCATTGTATTTCGCAATGGGGGAACGATTTTAGACCTTCCTATTTACACATTGCCATTCTACGGGAATTACAACCTTATGTTCCTATTATTGCCTTAACAGCATCTGCAACCCAGGAAGTACTGGCAGATACTATCGTTCAATTAAAATTAGAAGCTCCGCTGGTATTCAAGGATTCGTTTGCACGTTCTAATATTTCCTATCTGGTTGAGAAAACATCAGATAAAGTGTATAGAACGACCCAGCTATTAAAAAACAATCCCCAATCTGCTATTGTCTATGTACGTAGCCGCAAGCAAGCAGAAGAGTTTTGCCGACGACTACAAAATGAAGGCATTACAGCTTCCTTTTATCATGGCGGTTTAGCTCCAAAGGAAAAAAATGACCGCCTCAATCAATGGAAAAAAGACCTTATAAGTACCATAGTTGCTACGAATGCTTTCGGCATGGGGATTGACCACCCCAGCGTGAGATATGTGGTACATACACAACTTCCGGAGAGTATCGAGAGTTATTTTCAGGAGGCGGGGCGCGCCGGACGTGACGGAAAAGAAGCAACAGCACTGGTATTGTATGATGAAAATGACAAACAGCTGGTAAAAAAACAATTTATTGATACCCTTCCCTCCTTTCAAGATATAAAAGATCTTTACCGAACCTTAACCAATTATTTTCAGGTGGCATATGGAGAAGGGGAATTTACCGAACATAGTTTTAATTTTGCTACTTTCTGCGACACCTATAAATTAAACGCCCTACTAACTTTTAACGGTTTAAACACACTGGATAGACTGGGTGTCATTCAGTTATCAAAACAATTTGGCAGGAAATCGAAGCTTCAGTTTTTAGTTTCTTCGTCGCAGTTGTTAGCCGAATTTGAAAACCATCCTACTTTTTCAATCGTTGGAAAAACCATCCTGCGAATCTATGGCGGTATTTTCGACTCCCAAAACACGATTAACTTAGACTTGGTATCTAACAAATCGGGATTAGAGGTAAACGCCATTATTTCAGTATTAAAAGAAATGGAACAGCGACAGCTCATGACGTTAAAGCTCTATGAAACCGATGCCAGCATTACCTTTTTAGTACCTAGGGAAGATGAACGAACGCTGAATCCCTTCCGTACCGAAATTATTTCCCTGAACGAGAAAAAGAAGCAGCAGGTTACTGCCGTGCTTAACTATATTGAAAATCAATCTACTTGCAAAGCTTCGCAGCTTTTGGCTTATTTTGGGGAAGAAGCTGAAAAAGACTGCGGGCACTGTTCGGTATGTAAAAATAAGAGTTATGGAACAACTGCTGTGGGGATAAATACCCTTTCAGAAAAAATACTGGCGTTACTTGCCATAGAACCCATGGATTCAAGAACCTTACTGGAAAACCTTCTTTATCCCGAAGAAGAGGTGTTAAAAACACTACGTATTTTATTAGACAAAAAAATGATTCAACTAAACGCCATCAATCAATACTTTTGTACACTATGAGGAAACTACGCATTGTTTTTATGGGAACCCCGCATTTTGCCGTGGGGATTTTGCAGAAATTACTGGACGAAAACTATTCGGTTGTAGGAGTTATTACCGCACCCGACAAACCTGCCGGAAGAGGAAGAGCTGTGTCACAATCGGCTGTGAAGGAATTTGCCCTGTCTAAAGGTCTTACCGTTTTACAACCTACTAATTTAAAAGACGAAACCTTTTTGCAAGAATTAAGAGCCTTGGATGCCAATCTTCAAATTGTGGTGGCTTTTAGGATGCTTCCCAAAGTAGTTTGGCAACTTCCGGAATACGGAACTTTTAATTTACACGCCTCATTATTACCTCAATACCGTGGTGCTGCTCCTATTAATTGGGCCATTATTCATGGTGAAAAAGAAACGGGAGTCACTACCTTTTTTATCGATGAGAAGATTGATACCGGAGCGATGATAGCTTCAAAAAGGGTCTCGATTAAAGAAGACGAAACCTTCGAGTCGTTACATAACACCCTTATGGAGGTGGGAAGCAATTTGGTAATACATACCGTAAGGCTCATTGAAGAGGATGCTAGCAATCCGGTTTCACAATCCAGTACAGCAACATTAAAAGAGGCTCCCAAACTCACTCCCGAAAATACCCGTATAGACTGGAATCAATCGGTAGAAACTATTGATTGCCTTATACGGGGGCTCTCCCCTTACCCCACCGCGTGGACCGAGCTACAGACCACAGAAGCCTCTAATATAAAGGTAAAAATATATCAAGCCTCTCTCATAGAAGAAGTGCATAGCCATCAGGCTGGGCGTATTTTTACCACAAAAAAACAGCTCAAGGTGGCGGGAAAAAATGGATACCTTGTTATTGAAGAACTACAATTACCGGGCAAGAAAAGATTAAAGTCTCATGAACTTCTTAACGGCTACTCGTTTCCCGAAGGAACACATTTCGTGTAAAGCCTTGGTATTGCTCACTTCTTAAAAATCGGTAAAAAAGCAGCATGGTTATTAACAATGCCTTTAAGTTATCAACAAAAAACGTGATTTCCTGCGCCAATACTTGCATGAACCGATAATCCCGTTAAATTTGTAAAGCAAAATTTAATGTTTAACCAAACAATTTTAATTTAATACGTAAACTATGAACAAATCAGATTTAATCGATGGTATGGCAGCTGATGCCGGTATCACAAAAGCAGCTGCAAAAAAAGCATTAGAGTCTTTCTTAGGAAATGTAGAAAAATCTCTTAAAAAAGGAAACAGAGTATCTCTTGTAGGTTTTGGTTCTTGGTCTGTATCTAAAAGAGCAGCAAGAGAAGGAAGAAACCCTCAAACCGGAAAAACCATTAAAATTGCTGCTAAAAAAGTAGTAAAATTCAAAGCTGGATCTGAGCTTTCAGGAAGCGTAAACTAGTTTTACACTAACTACCAAACAAGATTGAGCCCCGCCAGTAGCGGGGTTTTTTTATGTCTTTTCGGTTAGGAAATGGAGAAACTGTTGGATTTTATAAATTTAATCCTTAGCTTTAATAGACCAATTGCCTATATATGACCAGCCTAAAACCTGAAAAAGGCGTACTTCTTATTGCAGAACCATCTATTATAGGAGATGTTTCCTTTAATAGGTCTGTGGTACTTTTAGCAGAACATAACCAAAACGGCTCGGTAGGTTTTATTCTCAATAAACCCTTAAAATATAGACTTAAAGACTTTATCCCTGAGGTAAACTCTTCCCTTAAAGTATATAACGGAGGTCCTGTGGAACAGGATAATCTTTACTTTATTCATAAGGTGCCCGACTTAATCCCCAACAGTATTGAAATTGCCAGTGGCATTTATTGGGGGGGCGACTTCAATACCATTTTGGATATGCTCAACAATAATGTATTGCATGACGATGAAATTCAATTCTTTTTGGGTTATTCGGGGTGGTCCAGCAAACAGTTGGAGGATGAATTAAAATTGAACAGCTGGTTGGTAGTGGATAATACCCTTAAAAATGGCATTATTGGAAAACCATCCAAGGATTTTTGGAAAGAAAAAATGATTGAATTTGGCGGCGATTATCTTATTTGGTCTAACGCTCCGGAAGACCCCAGCTATAATTAGC
>JAGQZA010000050.1 GCA_020435805.1 Flavobacteriaceae bacterium | reverse complement strand
AGGAACCGGAACACCGGAATATGCAAAATGTGTGGACATTTCTACCAAAGCGGCACTAAAAGAAATGTTATTGCCAGGATTACTAACCATTATTACCCCTATTATTATTGGGTTGCTTTTTGGTGCAGAACCACTGGGAGGTTATATGGCCGGAGTTTGTGTGAGTGGTGTTATGTGGGCTATTTTCCAAAACAATGCAGGAGGAGCTTGGGATAATGCTAAAAAATCATTTGAAGCAGGGGTCGAAATTAATGGTGAAATGACCTATAAAGGAAGCGACGCTCACAAAGCTGCCGTTACTGGAGATACTGTAGGAGATCCTTTTAAAGATACCTCTGGACCGTCTATGAATATTTTAATTAAATTAACCTGTTTAGTAGGTTTAGTGATCGCCCCTATTTTAGGAGGGCATGCAACCGATACTGCCAATGTAGAGGATGAAACTGAAATGGTTTTTATTTCTGAAGATGGAACTAAAACGATATTGAGCGATAAAGTTGCTAATGTGGAAGTGGGTCAAATCTCCAAAGAAGTAAAAGTTGCGATGAGTGTTGAAGGAGAGGAAACGGTGGCAACCGTTACCATTGAAACCACTACAAATGGTGAGACCACTACCGAAACCAAAACTTTCCGTGGAACGGAAGCAGAAGTGAAAGCACAATTAGAAGCCATGAAAGAAGCTGAGGTAAAAGTAGAAAATGGCAAAAAAGTAATAAAAGAAGTTATTGAAGAAGTAGAAAAAAGCTAATTCCAATTTTCTCTACTAACAAAAATCCCGAACCATTGGTTCGGGATTTTTTATTTCAATAATTTATCCTTTTAAAACAATCCGTGAAGTTCGGCATCAATTTTATTGATGACTTCGCCTAAATCTTCAGGTTTGTCCACAAAGTTGATATTATCTACATCAATTATAAGAAGATTTCCTTTGTTGTATCCATGTATCCAAGCCTCGTAGCGTTCATTCAATCGGCTTAGATAGTCAATGCTAATGGAGTTTTCATATTCGCGCCCTCGCTTGTGGATTTGATTTACCAGATTAGGAATAGAACTTCTAAGGTAAATCAATAAATCGGGGCCTTTGGTCACGCTTTCCATTAAATCGAATAATGCTCGGTAATTTTCAAAATCGCGATTGGTCATGAGCCCCATAGCGTGCAAGTTAGGCGCAAAAATGTAGGCGTCTTCGTAAATGGTTCTGTCCTGGATAACACTTTTGCCACTTTCGCGGATGTCTAAAATTTGCCTGAAGCGACTGTTCAAAAAATAAATTTGAAGATTGAAGGACCAACGCTCCATTTGGTTATAAAAATCATCCAGATAAGGGTTGTCTTCCACATCTTCAAAATGGGCTTTCCATTTATAATGTTTGGAGAGTAAACGCGTTAACGTAGTTTTTCCAGAGCCAATATTTCCTGCAATGGCAACGTGCATATCTCTTATTGCTTAGGTTTGGTTAGTGTAAAAGTATAGAGTGTTTTACCATCGTAAAGATACAGGAAATCTTGCGTTAGCTGCAAGTCTTTTATAGGTTTTTCGTTGAAGGTATCACTTATGGGGTAAACAGTGTTTTCTTTCAAAAAAAACAATTTATTCTCTTTTAATCCGAGAAGATCGTCATTATTTGCTGCTATTTTTGAAAATCCTTCCAGTGTATTTTCAAAAAGTAAACTTCCGTAGAGATTTATGTGTCTTAATGTAGTTTCGGTAAGTAAAAAGCAGCTATTGAAATTACTAACCTGAGAAATTAATTTTCCAGGAAAGGGTTGTGATGCTTGGGTTCTTTGTTGGGTTCTGTATTGGTATAGCTCCAATTGTTGGGTATCGGCATTAAAAATCCAAAGTTTATTATTTCCGGCATTGGTAGCGGCAGTAATATTTAAAAAAGATGGAAGGTCGTTAAAGTTAATACGTTCTTTCTCGTTTAATCGATTGTCTAAAAAAACCACAGTATTCATTTCGGCATAAAAAACAACAACGTTCAACGGATTGATAATATCTACAGATGCGATGGGGCCTAATTGAAAATCCTGAAAAACAAAAGTCCCTAAATCACCTTCTTTATGGAGCACATTATTTTTGGTAAAATAAATGTGTTTGTAAGCATCGAAGCCAATAAAATGATCTGCCTGTAACGCTGTTTTATTAACTAAAGTAAGCTCTTGTGCCCAAAAGGGATGTGTTAGAAAAAGAAAAACCAATAACAGCCTCATACCCTCACAAGGTACAAAAACCCATTAGATTTAACACACTAATTGGTAACCATATCCGCGGACATTAATAATTTGTACGTTGGGGTCTTTTTTTAGCTTCTTGCGAAGCTTGGTAATGAAAACATCCATGCTTCGTGCGTTAAAAAAATCATCGTCTCCCCATAATTTTTTTAAAATAAGAGACCGCTCTAATACGCTGTTTTTATTCTGAAAAAGATGAAACAACAAATGTGCTTCACGATGGGTTAACGATTGGGGTTTTTCATCTTGATATTGAAGAACTTGTTTTTTTACATGAAAAAAATAATTTCCGATGGTTATTTCTGGAGATTCTGGAGCGGTGGAGTATTTTATTAGATTTTCAATTCGAACAATTAATTCTTCTATACTGAAAGGTTTTTTCAAATAATCATTCCCTCCCAATCGAAAACCTTCCACTACATCCTGTGTTTGCGATTTTGCTGTTAAAAAAAGAATGGGGACTGTGCTATTTTGTTTTCTAACTTCTTTGGCGAGAGAAAATCCATCCATCTTGGGCATCATCACATCTAACACCAAAATAGTGGGGGTTTCTTTCTGAAAAGCCTCCCAAGCGGTTTTACCATCTTCACATAGTAACACAAAAAAACCTCTGCTTTCAAGACTTTCCTTAACAATCTGCCCCAACGAAGGTTCGTCTTCGGCAAGTAGTATTTTTACGGTTTCAGCCATGGGGAAGCGTTATTTTAAAGGTGGTGTGGGGTTGCGGAATAAGTTCTATGGTGCCTTGGTGTTTTTCTATTATTTTTTTGGTGTAATAAAGACCAATTCCAAACCCTTTTACGTCGTGGGTATTTCCTCTCGGGATGCGATAAAATTTTTCGAAAAGTTGCTTTTTTTGTGTTTCGTTTAAAGAATTCCCCGAATCTGAAATAGCTATTTCCACGGTGTGCTCCCTTTTTTGAAGGCTGATAGTAATAGTGTCTCCGCCATATTTTAATGCATTATCGATAATGTTATTGATGGCATTTTCAAAATGGAATACGTCTAAAGGAAGTGTGATAGCATCTGTAGAAGTATAAAAATGTAACGTTTTTTCTTTTGTGATAAAGGCTTCTTTCTGAATAGCTTTTTCTACTAAAGCGACCAAGTTACAGGGCTCTAATTTTAATGTAAGGGCCTCGCTATCTAGGGTAGCAGTTTCCAATAATTTTTCGACCATCACATTCAATTTATCAACTTGTTCGCGAGATATTTTGGTATAGCGTTGTTTTTTTTCGGTATCATTTTCTTTATTAAAGTTTTGAAGCGCTTCCAAAGCTACACCAATAGTGGCTATAGGGGTTTTAAACTCGTGGGTAATGTTGCTAATTAGGTCGTTTTTCAACTCGGCCAATTGTTTTTGTTGCCGAATAATTTTCAGTAAATACAAAAATGAAGCAATGACCCCGCTCACTAGTAAAAAAGAAAGAAGGATGCCCAACAAATTTCTTTTTAACACTAAAAAAGTGATGTTGGAAAAATGTATGGAAAGTGTTGTTCCGTGGAGAAAAAAAGGCGATTTTGAGGAGGTTTCTAATGGTGCTTTTTCAATCATTTCGGGGCGAAGGCTTTCCCCTTTTCCAAAAGGAGTAGCAGTACTTAGCCCATAATCCACTTCGATATTTTTTCTGGTTAACTCTTCTTTCAACAAGCTGTCAATTTTATGCAAGGACAACTCATCTTCCGAAAAAGATACCATTATTTTTGAAGAAAGTATTTCTACCGGATTGTTTACCGAGTCGATAAATTTTAAAAGATGGGTGCTTCTACTTTTTGAAGCACCGCTATCATGGATGGAAATGTTAATTCCTAAACTATCCTTAAAATGAGATTTAAAGATACTTAGCCCTTTGGAAAGGGTATCAATTTTAAATAAGGAATCGGTTTTAAATGAAAATTGACTAAAATTCCGTTTTTCGGAAAAATGTATTGTGTCTCCAATAAATTTAAACGAACTATTGGTCGCCAATTGCGTATAATATTGATCCACGGCATTGTCCAAACTGGTTTGCACGTCATTGATAAACTGTTGCCTGCCTGCCTGATAGTTTTTGTAATTCCAATATACCTGAATACAAAGAGTTGCAACAATTACTGTAGCAATAAAATATAGAATTCTTTTCTCTCGCAGGGCATTCATATTTCAAAAGTACTAAGTATAAATTGGGTAGCAATATGCCGTTAACACACGTTAACACTCCTTAACCTAAAATTCTAAAAGGGTATTGCATCTTTGTGAAACAATTTTAATGATATAGATATGAAAACAATTACACACCTTTCGGTTTTATTTACCTTTTTTATGTGTCATCATTTTTATGCGCAGCAAATGGAAGGCATTGCAACGTACAAAAGTCAGCGAAAAATGGAAATTAAATTAGATAGTACCATGAACGACGCTATGCAGGAGCAAATTAGAGCGATGCTTAAAAAACAATCGGAAAAAGAATTTACCCTTGAATTTACCCAAAATGAATCCCGATACAAGGAGGTGGCAAAATTGGACAATGAGACCACGTTAAGTGGCGGCGGAATGCAGATTGTAGTGGCCGGGAATGGCGGTGGCAACGACGAACTTTATAAAAACTTGAAAGAAAATAGATATGCAGATCAGGTAGAACTATTTGGAAAGGAATTTCTCATTAAGGATACCCTCGAAAAACGTGATTGGAAACTGGAAAAAGAAACCAAAAATATTGGCGAATATACTTGCTTTAAAGCTACCTATACAACCACCAGAACAGTGATGACTGCTGTATCTTCTTCCGAAGACGGAGAAAATAAAAATAACGAAAGTACTTCCGAAGAAGAAGTATTGGTTACGGCTTGGTACACGCCACAAATCCCAGTGCAAAATGGACCCTCTCAATACCACGGATTACCGGGTTTAATTCTTGAACTTAATGATGGAAGTGAGACCATACTTTGCAGCAAAATTGTATTACATCCTGAAAAGGGAATTTCAATTAAAGAACCCAAAAAAGGAAAAGAGGTTTCTGACAAAGAATATCGAGCTATCATAGAAAAGAAAATGAAAGAAATGAACGAACAGTTTGAAGGGGATGGCAGAAAAAAAGAGGGTCACCAAATGAGTATTCGCATTGGAGGATAAATAAAACCTTTTTTGAGCAAAAGAGTCTAAGGGTTTTTAAGCGAAAATTGTATTTTGCTTAACTTTTAAAAACCTTTATCATGAAATCATTTGCCATAATCTTTATCGTTCTTTTTTCTCTTGTATCACATTCTCAAACCATAAGTGGTAAGGCGTATTATGAATCCAAAACCACCATAGACATGGAAAATTTTGGCAATAGGGAAATGAGTGAGGATATGAAAAAACAAATGAAGGAACGGATGAAAAGTTTTCTAGAAAAAACCTATATCCTCACTTTCCAAGGAAACGAATCCATCTACCGAGAAGAAGAAAAGTTGGAAGCAGAGACTAATGGAAGGGGTTTTGGAATGATGATGAGTAGTTTTTCGGCAGGAGATCAATACAAAAATTTACAGACAAACCAATTGGTGGAAGAAAGGGAGTTTTTTGGGAAGCAATTTTTAGTAAAAGATACCATTGCCAACTTAGATTGGGAAATAGGAAAAGAGTCGAAACAAATAGGGCAATATCTGGCCATTAAAGCCACTGCCAAAAAGCAAGTGGATCCTAATGATATGAGCATGCTTCGGCGAAGAAGGGATAGGGATAATGAAAAAAAGGAAACCGAAAAAGCAAAGGATAGTACTACAGCAAAGGATCCTCTTGAAGAGTTGGAAATACCGAAAGAAGTTTTGGTAACGGCTTGGTTTACACCGCAAATTCCGGTGAAAAACGGTCCGGGAGAATTTGCAGGATTACCAGGATTAATTTTAGAATTAAATATAGACAGAACCACGATACTTTGTTCCAAAATAATTATAAACCCAAAGGAAACCGAAACGATTCAATTGCCCACTAAAGGCAAAGAAGTAAGTCGTGAAGAATACAATAAAATTGTAAAAGAAAAAACCGACGAGATGCGTGAAAATTTCCGAAATAGTGGTGGAAGAAGGAACGGGGGCGGAAGGCGTTTTGGCGGATAAAAACCGTATTAATTGAATGAAGAAACTATTTTTTTTACTATTCCTTTTTTCTACTTTTTTGGCTACTTCGCAAAGTATTAAACTTCGCGGATTTATAAAAGACAGTATTGGTGAACCATTGGAATTAGCCAATGTCATTGCCACTGTAAAAACCACAGGCGATATTGAATCTTATGCCATTACTAATTATGAAGGAAGATTTCAGCTGGATCTTCCTGTAAACAATACCTATATTTTACGGGCCAGTTTTTTGGGGTTCGAAACCCAAGAAAAAGAAGTCACTGTGCCCGAAGATGCAAGCGACCTCGCTTTACATTTTAATTTAAACCCGCAAGCAAACCAGTTGGATGGGGTGGAGATTGTTTATGAAATGCCGGTTACTGTTAAAGGCGATACCATTGTATATAATGCCGATTCTTTTAACAGAGGGGATGAAAAAAAATTGGGGGATGTCATGAAAAACCTTCCGGGGGTAGAAGTGAATGACGATGGCGAAATTGAAGTAGAAGGAAAAGCCGTAACGAAAGTTATGGTAGAAGGAAAAGATTTTTTTGATGGCGATTCCAAATTAGCTACCAAAAATATTCCCGCCAATGCGGTGGATAAAGTAGAAGTGTTGCGTAATTACAGCGAAGTAGGACAATTGAGCGGTGTTACCAACAATCAAGACAATGTGGCTATTAACATTAAATTGAAGGAAGGAAAAAAGAATTTTTGGTTTGGGGAAATTACAGCCGGCTCCGGCCTTGATGCAGAAACCGAAGCTCGCTATTTAGTACATCCCAAACTTTTTTATTATAGTCCTAAGTACAGTATTAACTTTATTACCGATTTTAATGATATAGGGGAAGTACCATTTACTTGGCGGGATTATTTCAATTTTACTGGAGGTTTCCGAAATTTTAATAGAGGGGGAGGCACTAATTTTAACATTCGTGAAAGTGATTTAGGTTTTGCGGTGGCACAAAATAATAGGGCCAATAGTATTGAAACTAAATTTCTGGCAGGTAATTTTAGTTATGCGGCAACTTCTTCATTGGATTTGAGTGGCTTCGGAATATTTTCAGATAATAAAACCAATATTGTAACCAATTCCCTTACGCAATACATTACTTCTGGTGTTACCGAAAGTACTTCCAGTAATTCAAATCAGCATAATCAATTAGGAATGCTGAAATTAAGCGGTGTCTATAAACCCAATGTGAATTTACAGGCAGATTATGATGTGTTGGTAAAAGCTTCCAAACAAACAGAAGACGATGCCACACTTTCTTTGTTTCAGGATTTTAGCAATGCCATTTCAGAAAATAAAGAAAATAAACCTGCTTCGATAAATCAAAACCTAAATGTCTATTACACCTTAAATGATGATAACATTTTTGCAGGGCAGATACAACATTTATTGCAGGAGGAAGACCCTTTTTACAACGCCGTAACCGATTTATTGTCCTTTGCCGGAGTATTGCCTGTGGATACGCTTCAGAATCGATATAACATCAATCAGCAAAAGAATATTAAAACCCATAAACTGGATGCAAAGGTAGATTACTATCATATCATCAATAATAAAAGCAACATCAATTTTACGTTGGGTAGTACGTTGAGTCGTCAAAAATTCAATTCAAATATGTTTCAGTTGCTGGATAATGGAGATCGGGAAGATTTTTCAGAAACCCTAGAAATAGAGGGTGAAAACCAGCCTCTGGTGAATAGTGTTACCTACGGTTTTAGTGATGTTTTTCTTGGATTGCATTATAAATTTAAAACGGGACAATTTACTTTTTCACCGGGAGCTACACTTCATAATTATACCCTTAAAAATGAGCAATTAGGTACTTCAGAAACCCAAAACGATTGGCGTGTATTACCCGATGTTTTTGCGCTATGGGAAATTAAAAAGAGCGAAAGTTTGCGTTTCAATTATTCGTTATCTGCAGAATATACCGATGTTAATAATTTAGCTGAAGCCTATGTTTTCAATAATTACAATCGGCTTTTCAGAGGGAATCGATTTTTGGAAAATTCCTTTTCACATAACTATAACCTAACGTATTTCAGTTTTAATTTATTTAATTACACCAATATTTCGGGGTCATTAAATTACACCCGAAGGTTAAAAGGCATTAAAAATAATTCGCAAATAGTAACCATTAATCAGGTCACTTCCCCTATAAACATTAGCAGTAATTTTCCTGATGAAACCTACGCTGCTTTTGGACGTTTCAGTAAACGAATAAAAAAAGTAGAGCTAGCGGCCAATGCCAATGTAAGTTTCAGTACTTCAAACAATAGCATTAATGAAAGAATTCAAAAAAGCGAAAGTTTTACCCAAAACTATCGTTTGAGTGCCCGAAGCAGTTTTAGGGAGTGGCCCAATTTTGAAGTTGGGTATAATCTTACTATAAATAATTACAATAATGGGGGGCTGGAGCAGACTTTTTATACCCAACGTCCTTATGTAAATACCGATATTAATTTCCTAAAACATTTTTCGCTTTCTGCAAACTGGGACTTATATAACTATACTAATAAAGCAAAAACAGTAGAGAATAAATATTCTTTTTTAAACGGTACTCTGTATTTCCAAAAAGGAGATAGTCCCTGGGAATTTTCCCTTCAGGCCACTAATATTTTAAATACAGGTGCTACCAATAGTGATAGCTTTAATGATGAATTTAACACCACAAGCCAATACTTTGTACTGCCTAGAATTGTGATGTTCGTGATGAAATACGATTTATAAAACTTCAGAAAAATTTAAGATTTTTTCCCGATTTGGTATTTTGTTAACTGAAAAATAATACACTTTATCTAAAAGTTTTCTATTATACCAGAAAAAATTAATAAATTGTAGCTTCTAACTAACCAAATTATTTCATCATGAAAAGACATTTATTCCTGATTTTCATGCTTTTACCAGTATTGGTTTTTTCGCAAAACCGAATAGGTAAAATAGCAGACGAAATTGTTTCTACGAAAATTAAGCCCGGAAAGTTTCAAGCCTATGAGCTTTTTGATTCAGGTTTTTCCAAAGCCAGTGGGACTTACAAAAATGCAGTAAGAAAGGGGATTGTCCTCGATTTTAGTGCTTCAAAAGTGGCTACCCTTGTTAATAGTAACGCCAAAGACATTTCCTTGACGCTTCCTATTAATGAAGAAGGGGAGACCGTAACTTTAGAGCTTGTTCAAAAAGATATTTTTGCCTCAAGTTTCAGAGTGCGAACCAGTGATGGTCGCGATATTACCGACAGTATGGACAGAGGGAAACATTACCGAGGTATAGTTTCTGGAAAGCCTCACTCTTTAGTTAGCTTAAGTATTTTTAATAATGAGGTAATGGGTTTCATTACTCTTGGTGAAGGAAATTATGTTATTGGGCGATTACAAGATTCAAATAGTAAACATATTATTTATAATGATCGTGATTTATTATTGGAAACACCATTGAATTGTGATACCCCAGATGATGGGGTAGGGTACACTGCAGAACAATTGCAAGCACCTCAAAATAGAGATCCCGGAGATGTTGTTTGTATTTATATAGAAGCGGGACAATCTGTTTTTAACAGTTTTGGAGGAAACTTAGCCAATACTACTAACTTCCTAAATGGAGTGTTTGCGCAGTCATACGTGCTTTATGCAAATGAAGGAATTTCCATGCAAACGTCCGATATGTTAATCTGGACAACTCCAGATCCATATAATAGTGGAACTACTGGAGGGCAATTAGGTACTTTTCAAGCTCAAACATCTTCCATTAATGGAAATCTCGGGCATTTGGTAGAAGTGCAAAATATTGGAGGTCTTGCTGCCGGATTCAGCGGTATTTGTGCCGCAAATGTTGACAATAGTTTATGTTTCAGCGGATTTTCAGGAAATGGATTTAATACAGTACCAACATTCTCTTTCAATGTAATGATTATAACCCACGAAATGGGTCACTTGCTGGGATCACGCCATACTCATGCTTGTGTTTGGAATGGTAACAACACGGCCATTGATGGCTGTGCTGGTTTTGTTGAGGGTGGTTGTTCTCTACCTCCACCTCCTCCAGGGGGAGGAACCATCATGAGCTATTGCCATAATAATCCTGTTGGAGTAGATTTTACACAAGGATTTGGCCCGCAACCGGGTGCAGTTGTCCTTAATACTGTTAATACACCTGGGAACTGTTTATTAGGAAGTTGTAGTGCGCCACCAGCTAATGATTTGTGTGCTAACGCCCAGCCTATGAATTGTGGTGATACCGTTAGCGGTGATACTACCATGGCAACTTTCGATGGAGTTGGGACTTGTACTACATCAAACACTGCTCCCGGTGTTTGGTATAGCTTTACTGCTATTGGTCCTTCAGCTACCTTAAGTACATGTAATCAAGCTGCATACGATACTAAAATTTCAGTATTTTCAGGCTCCTGTGGAAGTTTGGTTTGTGAATTAGGAAATGATGATGGCCCTGGGTGTAGTGGTTTCACTTCTCAAGTAACCGTACCAACCACCCCAGGAACTACTTATTTGGTTTTAGTACATGGTTTTGGATCTGCTGTGGGAACGTTCGACCTAACCCTTACCTGTGCTCTACCAGTACTTAATGATGACTGTACCGATGCAATTTCTATGAATTGTGGAGATACAGTAAGTGGTACAACCGTTGGAGCTACTTTCGATGGAGTTGGAACCTGTGGTACCAGTAATACTGCACCAGGGGTTTGGTATACTTTTGCTGGTTTTGATGGTCAAGCTACATTAAGTACTTGTAACCAAGCGTCTTATGACTCCAAAATATCTGTTTTTTCTGGCTCTTGTGGAAGTTTAGTGTGCGTAGGGGGTAATGATGACGGTCTAGGATGTTCAGGATTCACCTCATTACTCAATGTGTGTGTGGAAGCAGGAGAGACCTATTATGTGTTGGTCCATGGTTTTGGTAGTGCTGTTGGTACTTTTGATCTAACGCTAACCTGTACTCCTTCTACAGTAGCTTTAACTTGCCCTCCTAGCATGAATGTGGAGGGTTGTGATATTTCTGATGCTCCGGCTCCTTTTGCAAACTTTACAGAGTTTCAAAATGCAGGGGGCTCTGGTGTGGGAAATACAGCAACATTTACATTAATTAACGAAACAAATAGTGGAGGTTTTCCGGTAACAATAACTAGAACTTACGAAATAAGTGATGATTGTGGATTTACTGCTACTTGCGATCATATTATAGTTGTTGAAGATACTACAGATCCCGTAGTATCCTGCCCAGCAGATATTGTTGCTAATAACGATGCGGGTGTTTGTGGCGCTGCTGTTACCTATGCGCCTGCATTGGCAACCGATGCTTGTGGTATCGCCTCTGTGGTTCAAACCTCACCCGATCCTAATGTATTAGGCTCCGGCGATGTATTCCCTGTAGGAACAACTACGGTTACCTTTACGGCGACCGATGTGAATGGAAATATGGCATCCTGTAGCTTTGATATCACAGTTATTGATAATGAAGTACCGGTTATTGCCTGCCAAGATATTACTGTGGAATTGGATGCCAACGGGGATTATAACTTGACCCCTGGAGAGGTAATAGCCAGTGCTACGGACAACTGTGGTGTTGCTACTATGGAATTTGCAGACCCATTGAATTCAGATTTCACAGAGTGCGGTCCTTCGGGATTACCAATCCCAGCTACGGGGACATCAGGAAATATGGATCCTTCTCCAGCGGTAGTTACTACCGTAGGTATTGTAGGTGTAGATTATGCTATAGAGCGTATTGATTTGGATTTACTCCACACCTTTGATGCAGATTTAGATATAACCCTAACCTCTCCTAATGGACTTGTATTAGATCTTTCTAGTGATAACGGAGGAAGTGGTGATAACTTTACCAATACGGTATTTATGGATGGTTTCCCAAGTATTACCACAGGTAGTGCTCCATTTACGGGTACTTTCCAACCCGAGGGTGGTCCAATGAACCCCTTCTTTGCGGGCGAGCCTGTAAACGGGAACTGGACATTGAACATCTTTGATGATGCAGGAGGTGACAGTGGTGTATTGAACAACTACTGTATTACCTTTACTTCTTTGGCACCGGCTACGGTACCAAGTATCGATTTAACCTGTGCCAATGTAGGTACCAACACCTTTACAGTAATCGTAACCGACGTTAACGGAAATACCTCAAGTTGTGAAACGGAAGTTACCGTGGAAGACAATATTGCTCCTGTAATTGCCTGTATTGGTGAGCCGGTTCCTGTAACCGATTCATCTTCGGACAGCCCAGGGCTTCCTTTTGGAGCTGCACCAACCACAATCACCAGTACTATTGATGTGGCTGATGACTTTGTCATTACAGATCTTGATGTAGATTTAGATATTTCTCATACTTGGGTAGGAGACATCATTGTTTCCATTCAATCTCCGGGTGGAACTTCGGTGACCATTGTAGATCAACCTGGGTCTCCTGTTACCGTAGATGGATGTCCCGGTCAGAACATGGTGGTAACCCTTGATGACGAGGCAACCTTGCCAATTGAAGACGAGTGTGGTGCCGGTGTTCCATCTATAAGTGGAACCTTTACCCCCAACAACCCTCTTTCTGCCTTTGATGGTGAGAGTACGTTAGGAACTTGGACCATCACGGTAACCGATGCCTTCCCTGCGCTTGATGACGGGGTATTGAACAGCTGGGGCTTAAGTTATACCCACGATGTTACTGCAGCTCCTTACGATGCTATCCTTGATGGTACTACCGGAACAGTGACAGTAAATGCCAACGATTTATTGTTGAGTGTAGATGAAGCTTGTGGTTATAGCGTTTCTTTTGGAATAGCCGGTTCGCCGATCAACGAATGTGGAGACGGATTACCTGCTGCTATTGATGAGAACTTACCCCCAACGGAATCTACAGCTACAGTGGCAGAATCTGGAATTTTAGGAACAGATTATGCGATAGATACAGTTACTCTGGATATTACGCATACTTTTGATGGAGATTTAGATATTGAACTAATCTCCCCAACAGGAACCGTGTTGATGTTATCCGATCA
>JAGQZA010000004.1 GCA_020435805.1 Flavobacteriaceae bacterium | reverse complement strand
TGGCCCATGGTGTAACTGGCAACACGTCTGATTTTGGTTCAGAAGAGTCTAGGTTCGAGCCCTAGTGGGCCAACAAAGATAAATACCCCGATCTTTAAAAGATTGGGGTATTTGTTTATGCACTATTTTGAAATAAAATCAGAAATTGTTAAAAATAGGAAGTAAATTTTTATGTTTGTAAATAAAACACGTAAAAATGAGAAACACAATAACAATTTTTGTAGCATTACTATGCGCAACTTTTACCTTAGCTCAAAAGGTAAAGATTACCGAGGGAAATTTTAAAAATTTAAAGGGAATTACTGCATATAACCTTGAGTTTGACTATACGGGAGTTATGATACCAAATTATGACTCTGAAGAAGATTTTCTTAAAGATAAAATGGCTAAACGTGATGAAAAAGATCCAGAAGCTGGAGAAAAATTTAAGAAATCTTGGTTTGAAGACAGGGAAAATCGTTACGAGCCAAAATATATTGAGTCTTTTAACAAGCGTTTTAAAAATGGAGAAATTAAAGTAGGAAAGGACATAGGGGCAGCATATACTATGAAGATTCAAACTACATTGCTTTGGCCTGGATATAATGTAGGTGTTTGGCGCAATAATTCTAAACTGGAAGCAATCGTTTCTGTTTATAAAACGGAAGACCCTTCTCAAGTATTATGGGTTGCAAATTATACAAAAATAGAAGGTATGGGCGCTATGGGGTATGATTTTGATTCAGGATACCGTATTTCTGAAGCGTATGCCAAGCTAGCCAAAGAAGTTGCGGCAAATATTAAGAAGAAAGCTAAATAAAATTAATGCCCTTGTAAAAATTATAAGCGAATACTATTTATTCGCTTTTTTTTGTTCAATTTCCATGTCTATAATATGAGCTACGGTTTTTACTAAACGATCATGGTTTTTTACAAAAGGGTTGGTTTGGTCCCAAACATAACCAGCTAAAACGGCACAAATTTGTTCTTTCACTTTTGGATTTTCGGGACGGTGAAAAAATATTTTCTGTAAATTACCGGTGTACCATTCTTTTACATAGGTAGCAAAAACATTTACACCTTGCTTGATGTAGTCTTCATATTGAGTTTGCCAATCAATTAGTTCTCCATTTAATTCTTTGGCAATCAATTTTGCGGCTAGCAGTCCAGACTCTGTCGCAAAGGTAACCCCGGAAGAAAACACGGGGTCCAAAAACTCTGCGCTGTTACCCGTAAGGGCAAATCCTTTACCGTATAGTTGTTTCACTGCTTTGGAATAGTTTTTTATTTCAACAGGGGTAAACAAAAAATCGAGATCCTTAAAGCGAGAGTAATAATAATGGGACATCTGTAACATCTCCTTTAGCTTTTCGGTTGTAGAACCCTTAAAGGAAGCCATAAAATCTGTAGGCCCTACAAATCCAATACTGGTAACACCGTTAGAAAAAGGAATGACCCAAAACCAGACTTCATCCATAACTACGTCAAAAGTAATAAGAGTGCCTTCTTGCCCTTCAGGTCTTTTTATATCCAACACGTGGGTAAATATAGAAGAATGATACGGTAACGAACTTGGCTTGTCCAAGTCAAGAAGCCTTGGTAATACCCTTCCGTAGCCACTGGAGTCTATTATAAATTTGGCTTGTATATTTGTTGTATTGCCATTTGCGCCTTTTATTGTTGTAGTGGAAGTGCCATCTTCTGAAATTACTACAGCTGTTACTTCTTGTTCAAAGGCAACAGGACCCCCCATTTTTTCTAATTCCTGTGTTAAGGCAAAATCAAAATCGGCTCTTGGGACTTGCCAGGTCCAATCCCATCCTTCGGTATGTTTTTTGCTGAAATCAAAATTACATACCACCCCTTTTTTTAAAAATCGAGCGCCTCTTTTTATTTCAAAATGCTGAGCTTCTAGGCAGCTTAGTAAGCCTACTTCTTCAAAGTGATCCATACATCTAGGAAGTAAGCTTTCACCAATAACAAATCTTGGGAATTTACATTTTTCAATTACTTTAATGGAAAGATTTTGTTTTTTAAGATAGGCTGCGGCAACACAGCCTGAAGGACCAGCCCCCACAATTAAGACATCAACAGTTTCAATATTCATGACAATATAATAAGATGGGATTTGCGAAGTAAGAGCATAGCTATTTTATTATTAAATTTGCAGCCAGAAAATGTTTTTTATTTTTGAGAATGTTATTTTTACAAAAAATTATTACTACACATGCTTACAGTAAGGGGAGAGTTAGGGCTTAAAGAATTTTACAATGTAATTTTTAACAGAAAACCTATAACGGTTGATGACAAAGTTATTGATACCGTTCGAGAAAGTTATAATTTTTTAAAAGAATTTTCAGAAAACAAAGTTATTTATGGCGTTAATACGGGCTTTGGCCCTATGGCTCAATACAAGATTAAAGATTCTCAACGAATTGATCTACAATATAATTTAATACGTAGCCATGCTTCCGGAACCGGCGGTGTTATTCCTGAAATGTATGTAAAAGCTGCAATGTTGGCTAGGTTAAATACACTAAGCCTGGGAAATTCTGGGGTACATCCATCGGTTATTGAATTAATGACCACTTTGATTAACAAAGATATTATTCCAGTTATTTTTGAACATGGAGGGGTGGGAGCTAGTGGAGACTTGGTACAATTGGCTCATATGGCTTTGGTGCTCATAGGAGAGGGAGAGGTGTTCTATAAAGGAGAACGCTTAGACACCAAAATTGTTTTTAAGAAAGAAAACTTGCAACCTGTTGCTATTGACTTACGTGAGGGGCTAGCAATAATGAACGGTACTTCAGTAATGACAGGAATAGGAATGGTAAATACCATATACACACGTAGGCTTTTTAACTGGATGATAAGTGGTTCAGCGGCAATTAATGAAATCGTAAAAGCTTATGATGACCATTTGTCCTATGATTTAAATAAAACAAAAAAACACAAAGGACAGCGAGAAATTGCTAGAGCTATGCGTAGCCATTTAAAAGATAGTAGGCTTACAAGAAAAAGGGAACATCACTTATATAATGACAATAATGGAGTTACCGTTTTTGACGAAAAAGTACAAGAATACTATTCGTTGAGGTGTGTTCCTCAAATTTTAGGCCCTGCACTGGATACACTTAACAATGTAGAAAAAATACTTATAGAAGAGGTGAATTCTGCTAATGATAACCCTATAGTAGATGTTGCTCAAAAAAATGTTTATCATGGGGGTAATTTCCATGGAGACTATGTATCCTTAGAAATGGATAAGCTTAAAATTGTGGTAACAAAAATGAGCATGTTGGCAGAGCGACAACTCAATTATCTCCTTAATTCAAAATTGAATGATATTTTACCGCCTTTTGTAAACTTGGGCACCTTGGGCCTTAACTTTGGGATGCAAGGGGTGCAATTTACGGCTACCTCTACTACGGCAGAAAACCAAATGCTTTCAAACCCAATGTATGTGCACAGTATTCCTAACAACAACGATAATCAAGATATTGTAAGCATGGGGACCAATGCAGCTCTTATTACAAAAAAAGTAATAGAAAATGCTTTTGAAGTAGTTGCCATAGAAATCATTACCATTGTGCAGGCCATTGAATATTTACAGGTCCAGGACCAAGTATCTTCAAAAACAAAAGAAATGTTTAACCAAATTCGAAAGATCGTTCCAGCTTTTACAGAAGATATAGTAATGTATCCTTATGTAAATAAGGTTAAAGAATATATTAGTAACGCAGAACATTTATAACCATGAAAAAAGCAATTGTATTATTTTTTCTTGTAGTCACTTTTACATACGGACAAGAACTAGCCCTAGTGCGTGACAATGATAAAATGGGCTATATAAACACTTTAGGTGAAATGACTATTACCCCACAATTTGAAAAAGCTGGGGATTTCTCCCAAGGATATGCTGCTGCTTTTCAAAATGATAAATGGGGTTTTATTAATACTTCAGGGGATTGGGTTATTCAGCCAATGTATGATAGGGTAAAGGCTTTTAACTCTGGCTATGCATTGGTTTTAAAGGATGACCGATGGAATTATATTGACCCTTCAGGAACTGTTTTAACTACTCCTGTTAAAGAAAAATACTATGATTTTGAACAAGGGGTGGCTCTTTATAGGGTTGAAGGGAAAATAGGACTAATAGATACTGCCGGTAAGATTATTTTAGAGCCTACTTATGATGAAATTAAACCGTTTGTAGAAGGGCATGCCCGTGCTAAAAAAGATGAGAAATGGGGGATGATTACAAAAGTGGGAACTGTTTTTATTCCAACAACGTATGATGAAATAGGAGATTATAACAATAATGCAGTTTGGGCCCGCAAAGGAGAAAGTTTTGGGGTTATTTCCGGTGGAAATTTTGTTATCATTTCTAATGTTGATAAAATTTGGGATTTCAGTAATAATTCATCTCTTACTTATGCTAGAAAGGATAAAAAAATAGGGTTCATTACTCCAAAAGGCACTTGGGCTATAGAGGCAAAATACGATAAAGCTAGAGAGTTTAACAATGGACTTGCGCCAGTGTCAATAGGGAAAAAATGGGGATATATAAATGAAAAAGGAGAACAGATAATTCCATTTGATTTTGTAGATGCCGAAATTTTTTCGGCAGATGGACTGGCCCCTGTAAAAGAAAAAAAGTTGTGGGGCTTTATCGATAAAGCAGGCACTATGGTAATCCCAGCACAATATGATATTACAGCAGGTGGATTCTCTATATTCAGTAAGGATAATTTAAAAGGCTTTAAAAACGGAAGAGCACGAGTAAAATATAAAAAAGAGTGGGGTTTTATAAATACCAAAGGTGAGGTTTTGGGGAAATGGTATCAAAACGTCGAGAATTTTTCAGAATAACAAAACAAAATGCAAGAAACAAAAAAAAAATACGCATTAGTTACTGGAGGTTCCAGAGGAATAGGTAGGGCAATTTGTATTCAATTGGCAAAAGATACTGGTTATGCTATTTTAATTAATTACAATGGTAATAAACAAGCTGCACAAGAAACATTACAGCAAGTAACTAACGCAGGAGGAACGGGAGAAATTATCCAGTTTGATGTAGCCAATGCAGAAGCTGTTACAACAGCCTTAGATAATTGGCATACTACTCATAAAGATGCTATTATAGAAGTAGTGGTTAATAATGCCGGTATTACGAAAGATGGGCTGTTTATGTGGATGCAACCTCAAGATTGGAAAAACGTTATCGACACAAGCCTAAATGGATTTTTCAATGTTACTAATTATATTATCCAAAAATTATTGGTAAACCGCTATGGACGCATTATCAATATGGTTTCGGTTTCTGGGTTAAAAGGTACTCCGGGACAAACAAACTATTCTGCAGCAAAAGGAGCGGTCATTGCTGCTACAAAAGCTTTGGCACAAGAAGTGGCAAAAAGAAACATTACGGTTAATGCCGTTGCGCCAGGGTTTATAAAAACTGAAATGACACAGGGGCTAGACGAAAATGAACTTAAAAAAATGATACCAATCAACCGTTTTGGAGAAGCAGAAGAGGTTGCCCATGTGGTCTCATTTTTGGCATCCAAAAAAGCTTCTTACATTACTGGAGAGGTCATCAATATTAATGGCGGTATTTATTCTTAAGAAAGATATGAAGAGAGTTGTTATTACGGGTATGGGCATTTATTCTTGCATAGGAAAAAACCTCTCTGAGGTTAAAGAGTCTTTATATAATGGTACTTCTGGAATTGTTTTTGATGAAGAAAGGATATCTTTTGGATATCGCTCTTCCCTTACTGGAAAAGTAGAAGAGCCCGATTTAAAAAACCTTCTATCACGTAGGGAACGTATAAGCATGGGAGAGGAGGCTTCTTACGCCTATGTAGCTACACTAGAGGCTTTGGAATATGCAAAAATAGATGCTGCCTTTTTAGCAAAGAACGAAGTTGGCATTCTCTACGGAAATGACAGTACGGCAAAATCTGTTATAGAATCTGTAGATAAAATACGTGAAAAGAAAGATACTACCTTAGTAGGTTCTGGTGCTATTTTTAAAGCAATGAACTCTACCGTAACCATGAACCTATCTACTATTTTTAAGCTCACAGGGGTTAACTTTACAATTAGTGCTGCTTGTGCTAGTGGCTCACATGCCATAGGAATGGCATATCAACTCATAAAAAGTGGTTTGCAAGACTGTATCATTTGTGGGGGTGTTCAAGAGATAAACAAATGGGCAATGGGAAGTTTTGATGGTCTTGGTGTTTTTGCAACTCAAATTGAAGACCCCACGAAAGCCTCTCGCCCTTTTGATAAAGACAGAAATGGGTTGGTTCCCAGCGGGGGTGCTGCCACGCTTGTTGTAGAAAGCTATGAGTCTGCTGTAAAGAGAGGAGCCCCCATTATTGCTGAAATTTTAGGATATGGGTTTTCTTCAAATGGAGAACATATTTCTACTCCAAATGTAGATGGTCCTTCTATTGCTATGCGAAAAGCTTTAGAGCAGGCTGCAATAGACCCTAAAGATATAGATTACGTAAACGCCCACGCAACTTCAACGCCTGTTGGTGATGCCAATGAAGCAAAGGCTATTTTTGAAGTTTTTGGCGAAAATGGACCCTATGTTAGTGCTACAAAATCAATGACAGGACATGAATGTTGGATGGCAGGTGCTAGCGAAGTTATTTATTCGCTCCTTATGATGCAGCACTCATTTATTGCCCCCACTATTAACCTAGAAAACCCTGATGAGGATGCGTCAAAATTAAACCTTGTTAACAAAACGTTAGATAAAAAAATTGATGTATTTTTGTCGAACTCTTTCGGGTTTGGAGGAACAAATTCAGCATTAATAATAAAAAAAATGCCATAAAAATGACTAAGGAGTTTATTGTAGAAAAAATAAACCATTTACTTGTAGATGAGTTTGAAGTAGAAGAAACTGATATTATCCCAGAGGCTAATTTAAAAGAAACCTTAGCTTTGGATAGTTTGGATTTTGTAGATTTGGTGGTAGCTATTGAAGCTAATTTTGGAATAAAATTGGTTGGTGAAGATTTTCTAAATGTAAATACACTGCAAGATTTTTATAATTTAATTGAAAGCAAGTTCAATTAAAAATCTGCCAATAAAAAAACATGGCAACACAATGGGATGGAAAATCTAGGGGTACGGTTTTAGGGTACAAAATTTTCATCTTTTTTATTAATAATTTAGGTATTAAGGCGGCTTATTTTATCCTTTATTTTGTAGCCTTATATTACTGTTTTTTTTCAAGAAAAGGAACGCAGTCTATATACTATTATTTTCGTAAAAGAAGGCGCAACTCCAGTCTTAAAAGTGCTTTTTTGGTTTTTAAAAACTATGTGGTATTTGGTAAAACCCTCATAGATAAAACTGCCATAGCTTCTGGACTACGAAATAAATTTACTTATGATTTTGATGGGGTACATTATATTACAGACTTATTAAAACAAGGAAAAGGAGGTATCCTTATAAGTGCCCATGTAGGTAATTTTGAGCTAGCACCCTATTTTTTTGAAGACATAGATTCCCGTTCACAAATAAATCTGGTTACAACAGATGCAGAACATCTAAACATTAAGGAATACTTGGAAGGTGTTACCTTAAAATCTAAAATAAAAACAATACTAATAAAGAGTGACCTCTCTCATATTTTTGAAATTAATACCGCACTTACCTGTGGTGAACTAGTTTGTTTTACAGGAGATAGATTTGTAGAGGGCTCTAAATACATGACCGAGAATTTACTGGAAAAAGTAGCTAAATTCCCCACAGGGCCATTTTTATTAGCTTCCAGGTTACAAGTCCCAGTCCTTTTTGTCTATGTTATGAAGGAGACCAACAAGCATTATCATTTGTATGCTAGAAAGGCACAAGCATCTCATAGGGACGCACAGGGCTTGCTAAAAAGCTATGCGAAAAATGTCGAGGAAATGCTAGATAAATACCCGTTACAATGGTTTAATTATTTTAATTTTTGGGACGAAAAAAAATAAAATGAAGCAAGTTTTAGTTCTCTACTATTCACAATCTGGCCAATTGCGGGAAATTCTTTCCAATATAGCTTCTCCCCTTAAGGGAGAAGAAGTTTCTATAACATACTGTCCCTTAGCACCAAAGAATAAATATAATTTTCCTTGGAGTAAGAAGAATTTTTTTGGAGTCTTCCCCGAAACTTTTCTTCAAATTCCGCAGCCTATTGAGGAGATAGATGCAAGTATCTTACAAAAAAAATACGATTTAATACTCTTAGGCTATACTGTTTGGTACTTAAGCCCTTCTCTACCTATTAGCTCTTTTTTGCAATCTGAAGAGGCAAAGTCCCTGCTGAAGAACACACCTGTGATTACTATCATAGGTTGTAGGAATATGTGGTTTCAGGCACAGGAAAAAATAAAAAAGTTATTGACAAATAATCAAGCAAGATTAGTTGGAAACATTGCCTTGGTAGATAGGCACCCGAATCATATAAGCGTTATAACCATAGCCCATTGGATGTTTAGCGGAAAAAAAACACGCTATCTTGGAATTTTCCCAAAACCAGGAATTTCAACTAAAGACATACAAGAAAGCATCAAATTTGGCTTTCCAATCAAGGAGGCATTACTAAGGGACAGCTATGTTGGCTTGCAAAAAGAATTATTACAGATAGGCGCAGTAACGATTAATCCATTTTTGGTTTTAACAGATAAACGAGGGAATTTACTTTTTTCAAAATGGGCGCATATGATAACAAAAAAACCTGCTAGCCGTGAAAAATGGTTGCGCGCATTTAATTATTATCTATTATTTGCTATATGGATAATAGCTCCTTTGGTTTTTATTGTATTTTTGTTAACTTACCCGGTTATGGTGAAACGTATTAATAAAGAAAAAAAATACTTATCATCAGTTAGCCTAAAGAACGATTAATGGAAGAAGTTTACATTACAAGAGTTTCAAAATTTTTACCCAATAGTCCTGTAGATAACGAATCAATAGAGAAAAGACTAGGGCTAATTAACGGCATGTCGTCAAAAGCGAGACGAATTGTTTTACGAAATAATAAAATTGAAAATAGGTATTATGCTATAGACGCTAAAGGTGTCATAACTCATAATAATGCACAATTGGCAAAAGAAGCAATAATTGCTCTTTGTGATGCAGATTTTACCCTTCAAGATATAGAACTATTGTCCTGTGGTACAGGGAGTCCGGATCAGCTACTACCCTCACATGCCGCAATGGTACATGGGTTTCTTAAAAACAAGAACCTAGAAATTAATTCGGTTTCGGGCGCTTGTTGTAGTGGTATGAATGCCTTAAAATATGCATATCTGTCTGTTAAAAGCGGTCAAGTTGGAAATGCTGTTGCCACTGGGTCTGAGCGTATTTCTTCTTGGATGCGAAGTGCAATTTTTGAAGAAGAGGTAGCATATCTAGAAGTTTTAGAAAAACAACCTATCTTGGCCTTTAATAAAGATTTTTTACGCTGGATGCTTTCAGATGGCGCTGGTGCTTTTTTACTCCAAAATAAACCTTTTGGCAAATTACCTTTAAAGATTGAATGGATGGAAGGTTACTCTTACGCTCACCAACTAGAGCCATGCATGTATGCCGGAGGTGATAAGGACGAGAACGGCTTTTTAACCCCATGGAGTGAATTCTCGCCAGAGCTTTGGGCAAAGCAATCTTTATTTGCTATAAAACAAGATACCAGACTTTTGGGTGAAAATATTTTGAAAAAAGGGGTAGAAAGCCTTAAAAAATCACTTCAAAAACATAAGGTAGCTCCTGCCAAGATAGACTTTTATTTGCCCCATATCTCTTCCTATTATTTTAAGGAAAGACTCTTTGACGAAATGAAAAAACAAGATGTTGCAATTTCTTGGGATAAATGGTTTATAAATTTAAACAAAGTAGGAAACATAGGCGCAGCTTCCATTTATGTCATGCTGGAAGAACTGATAAACTCTGGAAAGCTACGAAAAGGACATAAAATATTGCTTTCTGTGCCAGAAAGTGCCAGATTTTCTTATGCTTATGCTTACTTAACGGTATATTAAATGAATTTGCTTCGTAATATAATAACCGATACCGTATTCCTTGAAAAATTGATACCACAAAGTGCCCCCTTTGTAATGGTGGATGAGCTACTCTATTTTTCTGAAGAAAAAGTGGTATCAGGGTTAACGGTAAATAACACAAATTTGTTTACGTACCAAAACAAGTTTACTGCCCCAGGAATTGTAGAGCATATGGCCCAAACAGTAGCCTTATATACAGGGTATCAATATTTTTTGAAAGGGGAACCTGCACCAATTGGTTATATTGGAGCCATCAAAAAAGTGGAAATAAATACATTGCCCAATGTTTCTAACAAACTTGTAACAACAGCAACTATTTTACATGAATTCATGGATGTGACATTGGTTTCCATAGAAACCCAGTGCAATTCTGTAACAATTGCAATGAGTGAGATGAAAACCGTATTGGCAAAAAAGTGAATACAGGTAAAAAAAGAAATATAGATATTAAAAATTTCTTACCCCATCGCCCCCCCATGCTAATGGTAAGCAATCTGGTATCTATAAGTAAAACTACGGCTCATACAAACTTTTATATTGACGAGGATTGTATTTTTATTACCAATAAATTTCTTTCAGAAACAGGCTTAATAGAAAATGCTGCCCAATCATGCTCTGCCATTGTTGGGCAAAGCTATTTTGAAAAAGACGACGTGGAAGGAAAGAGCAATAACATAATAGGATACATAAGTGCCATAAAAAAAGTAACCCTCTACGGTCTTCCAAAAGTAGGAGATACTATTGTTACTAAAGCATCGCTTATTTCTAGGGTAGATACGGGCTCCGTAACTATGTGTAGCATAGCCAGCACTACTTTTAATATTAATAAAATAATTGTAGATTGTACCTTAAATTTTTTAATTCACGAAGTGAAATGAAAAAAGAAGAAGTGCCTCAAGACAATGGCTATTTAGTCAAAGGAAGTTTTAGAGAGTTGTGCTATGCTGTTGACAAAGATGGTAACTATGTGACAGAACACACTACTGGTTGGACCCCCAAGACCATTGCCCTTTCCAACGCTATTGATGAAATAAATGAAAGAGTTGAAAAAGCCAAGCAAAAAGTACTCGCAAACCAATCTAGCCCCATTGAATATTTTATGGAAGTTAATAAAATGGATGTTTCTATTTTAGCAAGCTATGTAGGTATGTGGAACTGGCAAGTAAAGAGGCATTTTAAACCTTTGGTTTTTAAAAAACTGAAATTAAAAACGCTTCAAAAATATGCTGAGGTTTTTGAAATAACTACTGAAGAACTAACCCAGATGGCTTATTAGTGTATGGAGATTAATTTTGAACATCACCAATCGGCACATTGTGAAAACGGTGTAGTTTCTAACCTTATGAGGCATCAAGGATTTGATATAAGTGAACCCATGGTTTTTGGTATAGGTTCCGGCTTATTATTTTGCTATATTCCATTTTTAAAGGTAAATCATGCCCCTGCTATTACCTATAGAGCGATGCCCGGATTTATTTTTAACCGATTTGCAAAACGCGTAGGAGTAGAGTTTAAGAGAAAAAAATTTAAAAGCCATCAACAAGCTAAGGAAGAGCTAGATTTTAACTTAAAAAAAAATAACCCGGTTGGGCTCCAGGTTGGGGTTTACCATTTAAGCTATTTTCCAGATGAATATCGGTTTCATTTTAATGCCCATAACCTAGTTGTGTATGGCAGAAAAGGAGATAGGTACTTAATTAGTGATCCAGTAATGGAGAAAGTCACAACACTTTCTGAAAAAGAACTTGAAAAAGTACGCTTTGCTAAAGGTGCTTTTGCCCCAAAGGGACATTTGTACTATCCGGTTTCCTTTCCAAAAAAACTAGAACTTAATAATGCCATTGTAAAAGGGATTAAACAAACGTGTAGGGATATGTTGGCTCCAGTACCTTATGTTGGGGTCAAAGGGATAAAGACCGTTGCAAACCTTATTAGAAAATGGTATAAAAGAAAAGGAGTAAAAACGGCTAACCATTACCTTGGCCAAATTGTGCGCATGCAAGAAGAAATTGGTACCGGAGGAGGTGGTTTTAGATATATTTATGCGGCATTTTTGCAAGAAGCATGTAAGCAATTAGGCAATAGTGAGTTGCAAAAATTATCTGAAGAGATGACACAAATAGGAGATTCATGGAGAGATTTTGCTGTAGATGCTTCAAGGGTTTATAAGAATAGAGCTACCAAAACTTCAGTTGATTTATACGAAGATCTAGCCCAACAACTGGAGGCAATTGCTATAAAAGAAGAACTATTTTTTAAGAAATTGAAAAAAGCGATCTAAAGCTATGATTGAGATTTGTCAACTTTCAAAAAAATACAAATACGCTGAAGACTTTTCAATATCTAAACTCGATTTAACCATTAAGGATGAAGAAATTTTTGGTCTTTTAGGACCTAATGGAGCTGGTAAAACCACATTAATTTCTATCCTAAGTTCCTTGATAAAACCTACCTCTGGTCATTTTACAATTAATGGTCTTACTTACAAAGAACACAGTAAAAAAATAAAACAAATTATAGGAATAGTTCCGCAGGAATATGCGTTGTATCCTACCCTAACAGCCAGTGAAAATCTTTTTTATTTTGGAAGCATGTATGGGCTTACCGGTAATGTGTTGAAAGATAAAATGAATTATCACTTAGAACTATTGGGGCTCTCGCGCTTTGCAAACAAAAAAGTAGAAAATTTTTCGGGGGGGATGAAACGAAGAGTTAATCTTATAGCCAGTATATTACATTCGCCAAAAGTACTTTTTCTAGATGAACCCACAGTGGGAGTCGATGTACAATCAAAAAATGTAATAATAGAGTATTTACAACAGCTTAACAAGGATGGAACTACCATAGTATATACATCACACCACCTAAATGAGGCTGAAGATTTCTGCCATCGAGTTGCTATTATCGATAAAGGATGTATTATCACCAAGGGAATTCCAACAGATCTTATCAAGCAGCAAAAACACACACATAATCTAGAAGACGTATTTTTATCAATAACTGGAAAAGCCCTTCGAGACCATGCATAAATTGGTAGCATCTATTTACAAAGAGGCCTTGTTGCTTACAAGAGATATAGGAGGTATTGCTATTCTGTTTATTATGCCATTAGTACTAGTCATTACCATCACTTTAATACAGGACAGTACCTTTAAAACAGTAAGTGCTTCAAAAATCCCTGTTGTATTTGTTGATAAGGATAATGGGGAAGTCTCTCAGTATATTTTTAACGGTTTATTAGCTTCAAATTCTTTTGAAATCATAAAAAAAACCTCTGAAGAAGAGGCCGCTACATTGGTTTTAAAAGGTGATTATCAATTGGCGGTAGTAATTCCAGAAGATTTATCGGTTGACCTCCAAAAGGAAATTTCCAATAATGTAGAAAATGTACTGTCAAAATTTGGATTGGAAAGCGATACTGTGAAAACTGAATCAAAAATAAAAATAGAGAAAGAGGTAAAGTTGTATTTTGATCCAGCCACGCAAGGTACTTTTAAAAGTGCCGTTATAAATGGTATTGAAAAAATGGTGTCGCAAATAGAGACCCAATCTATTTATAAAGCATTTCAGAGTCAACTTGGAGAAGAAGACACCCTTATTTTTGATACTAAAAGCTTTATTACGTTTAAAGAAATAAACCCGTCCAATAGGAATCAAGAAATAAAGCCCAATGTTTCACAGCACAATGTGCCCGCTTGGGCCTTGTTTGCTATCTTTTTTATTATAGTACCACTGTCTATTAATATTGTAAAAGAGAAAAACCAAGGAACCTTTGTAAGGTTACAAACTCAACCCGTAAGTTATTTTACCCTTTTAGCAGGCAAAACAATAGTTTACCTAGGGGTTTGCTTAATACAGTTTACATTAATGCTGTTAATAGGGATTTATGTTTTTCCATATATAGGTTTGCCAAAAATAACTATTTTTGAACGGTTGCCTTTGTTGTATTTAGTAGCGGTGTTTGCAGGACTGGCTGCGATTGGTTTGGGAATTTTGTTAGGAACTTTGGCAAAAACGCAAGAACAATCGGCTCCTTTTGGTGCTACCTTTGTAGTGATATTAGCCGCATTAGGCGGCGTTTGGGTGCCTGTATTTGCAATGCCAAAAGGAATGCAAGCACTCTCAAATATTTCACCCATGAATTGGGGGTTAAGGGCTTTTTATGATGTGTTTTTAAGAAAAACATCCTTTTTTGAGGTGCTTCCAGAAATAACTATGCTATTTTTATTTTTTGTAGTAACTTCAGCAATTGCAATTTTTTATTACAAAAAAAAGAATGCGATATAATACAAACAAAGAGATTATTTATATCAGTAATATACGGGTTCGTTTTGTAGAAACAGATCCTTTGGGTATTGTATGGCATGGAAACTACATACAATATTTTGAAGATGGTAGAGAAGCCTTTGGGAGACATCATGGAATCTCCTACCTAGACCAAAAAGAAAACGGATTTGCAACTCCCATTGTAAAATCTATGAGCAATCATAAATTACCACTGCATTATGGAGATATTGCCACTGTTAAAACTATTTATGTTGATTCCCCGGCAGCAAAAATGACTTTTAGGTATGAGATTTACAACCCACAAGGGGCATTGGCTTGTACTGGGGAAACGATTCAAGTATTTGTTCATTTAGAAAGTGGAGAGCTTTCGTATACTATTCCACAATTTTTTAAAGAATGGAAAATAAAAGAAGGATTGCTTCATGAATAGGGTGTATCTTTCCCATAACTCCATCGTTTCGGCATTGGGCTTTAATAGTCCTGAAGTAGTAAGAAAAATTGCTCAAGAAATTTCGGGGATTTCTTTACAGAATGACAAAGAGTTATTTCCAGAACCGTTTTATGCTTCTGTGGTTTCTTCTGAAAAACTCGAAGAAGAATTTTTAAAGCTAAACCCAAAAAAAGCCTACACGCGACTAGAAAAAATGATGCTCCTGGCATTACAACCAGTAATTGAAACTTCTAATGTTCAAATGGACGAAAAGGTAGGTCTAATTATTTCTACCACAAAAGGAAACATAGATGTACTTGAAAACAAAAGCCCCTTTTCAAAAGAACGAGCATATCTAAGTGCGCTAGGTAAAGAAATACAAGATTTTTTTGGTTTCAAAACTGAACCCATCCTATTGTCTAATGCTTGCGTTTCGGGAGTTCTTGCCATAGCCGTAGCAAAACGATTGATACAACAAGGGATATTTTCTGATGTTTTTATAGTAGCAGGGGATATTGTTACACAATTCACACTTTCAGGCTTTAGTTCCTTTCAAGCAATGAGTAGCCAGCCTTGTAAACCCTACAGCAAAGACAGGGACGGTATTACTTTAGGGGAACTATCTGCAAGTGTACTAATAACTTCCAACAAAGAAAATTTATGTAAAGAAGCTATTTGTGTTTTGGGGGATGCCTCCTGCAATGACGCCAACCATATTTCAGGACCTTCTAGAACAGGGGAGGGCCTTTACCGAAGTGTGTCTGGCGCACTCCAAGAAGCCTGCCTTAGTACTAGAGACATAGATTTTATTTCTGCGCATGGAACAGCAACTTTGTTTAATGACGAAATGGAAGCTGTTGCTTTTAATAGGCTGTCAATGCAAGACACCCCATTGCACAGTTTAAAAGGGTATCTTGGTCATACCTTGGGGGCTTCTGGTTTAGTTGAAACAATAATTGGGATGCATTCTTTAGCGCAGAACATGTTATACACTTCTTTAGGATTAGGCAGCATGGGCGTCTCACTACCTTTAAATGTCATAACGAAACCCGAATATAAGAATATAAAAACTTTTTTAAAAACAGCTTCCGGTTTTGGGGGCTGTAATACAGCAGTAATTTTCCAAAAAGCTATATCCTGTTGAAAACTAACTTTCACATAGAAAGCTACTGTAGCATTAAAGAAAACAAAGTAATCCTAAATGGAGATTTAATAGTAAAAATTGATGTCAAAACATATTCTGAATTTATAAAACATGCTTACAAGGCCATAGATATAAAATACCCAAAGTTTTTTAAAATGGATAACCTTAGCAAATTGGCCTTTGTAGCTGCAGAAGTATTGTTAGGGAAAGAACCTACAAATGAAAATAAAAATATTGCCATTGTTTTTTCAAACAAAGCTTCTAGTTTGGATACTGATAGAATGCACCAAGAAACCATAAACAGTCCTGAATACTATTACCCAAGCCCAGCTATCTTTGTATATACATTGCCCAATATTTGTATGGGAGAAATAAGTATTAAACACAAGCTCCTTACTGAAAATAGTTTTTTTATATTTAATCACTTTAACGCATATTATTTACATGCTTATACCAATAGTTTGTTACAAAACAAAAAAACTGAAAAAGTGCTTTGTGGCTGGATAAATTATGATGGCGAAGATTACGAAGCCTTTGTGTATTTGGTTTCCCAGAAAGGCTATTGGCAGCATACAACCGAAGAAATAACCAGATTATATACAATATGAGTAACTTGAAAGAAGAACTGAAAACCAAAATTATAGAGCAACTTAACCTTGAAGACATTACCGTAGGGGATATTGCAGATGATGACTCCCTTTTTGGAGATGGCTTAGGACTAGATTCAATAGACGCCCTAGAACTAATAGTGATGTTAGACAAAGACTATGGAATAAAGCTATCTGACCCCAAAGAAGGTAGAAAAATATTTGAATCGATTGAAACCATGGCAAATTATATTGCCAGCCACAGAACCAAGTAATTTTTTGAGTCAAGGAGTAGCAATAACCGGTATGGGCATCATCTCTGCCATAGGGAATAATGTGGCAGAAAATTACCATGCACTTATTAACCAACAAAAAGGGATTTCAAGAGTTTCAAAAATAGAAACCCACCATAAGCATGACATTATGGTAGGAGAAATAGCGGCCACTAACAAGCAATTGGAAATACAATTGGGCTTGGAGACTACCCATAACTATTCCCGTACAGCTTTACTGGGGGCTATTGCTGCAAAACAAGCAGTTGTTGATGCCCAAATAACAAATGTCTCAGAGTATAGAACCGGCCTTGTGTCTGCCACAAGTGTAGGCGGCATGGACATGACCGAAAAATATTATTACGAATATTTGGAGAATAAAGCGCTTCAAAAATACATTGAAAGCCACCATGCTGGAGATTCTACCCAAAAAATTGCCCAGCAGTTAGGGATAGAACAAAGTTTGGTTACCACCATAAGTACTGCTTGTTCATCGGGGGCAAATGCTATAATGTTTGGAGCAAGACTTATAAAAACCGGACGACTCGATAGAGTAGTTGTAGGGGGAACAGATTGCTTGTCGAAGTTTACTATTAATGGCTTTAAAACATTAATGATACTTTCAGATTCCTACAATGCTCCTTTTGATGAAAATAGGAGCGGGCTAAATTTAGGGGAAGCGGCAGCTTATTTAGTCTTAGAAAGCGATAGTATAGTAAATAAAGAAAACAAAAAGCCATTAGCTTACCTCACAGGGTATGGAAATGCAAACGATGCATATCACCAAACAGCATCTTCAGAGCAAGGGGATGGGGCTACCCTGGCAATGCAGAAAGCCTTAAGTGTAGCTAGGTTAAACCCTAGTGATATAAACTACATAAATGCTCATGGTACGGCAACTGCCAATAACGATCTTTCCGAAGGGCGTGCGATTATCAGGGTTTTTGGGGAAAACCCACCTGCGTTTAGTTCTACAAAACCCTATACAGGGCATACTTTGGCAGCTGCAGGGGCAATAGAGGCGGTTTATTCAATTTTGGCTTTACAAAATAATATTTTGTTTCCCAATCTCAATTTTGTAACCCAAATGAAAGAATTTGCCCTTACTCCACAGTATAATTTAAAGCAAAAAGAGTTAACTCATGTCCTTTCAAATTCATTCGGCTTTGGGGGTAATTGTTCCTCACTAATTTTTTCAAAACAAGGGTAATGAAAAAAGTATTTATAAATGGTTTATGTTCTGTTTCTGCCCAAAAGACATTTGACAATAATTTTTTTTTGGGAAGCATTATTGAATATAAAGACACCGTTATCCCAGCAGTAGATCCTTTATATAAAGAATTTATTCTTCCTGCGGCAGCCCGAAGGATGGCGAAAGGAATTAAAATGGGGGTTGTTGCCTCCAAAATAGCACTCGCCAATGCCAAAATAAATACAGTAGATGCTATCATTACAGGAACTGGTATGGGTTGTGTAAGAGATTCAGAAAAATTTGTAAGTGATATTATAGATAATAATGAAGAGTTTTTAACCCCTACCGCTTTTATTCAGTCAACACATAATACTGTGGGAGGTCAAATTGCTTTGGAAATAACGTGCCAGGGGTATAATTTTACCTATGTACACAGTAGTATTTCATTTGAAAGTGCATTGATGGATGCTTTGCTACAATTGCAAAACGAAGAAGCTACAAATATCTTGGTGGGAGGGGTCGATGAGCTAGGCGACCATACGGTAAAAATACACAGTCTTATAGGTCATATAAAGCATAATCCTGTAAGCACTTTTGGCATGGTAAATTCTGAAACAGAAGGAGCTGTTTTTAGTGAAGGGGCCAATTTTTTTGTTCTTAGCAACAAAGCGGAAAATAATTATGCACAATTGATTGATGTGCAGACATACAATGTATTGGAAGCAGAAAATCTTCCTAAAATTGTTACTGCTTTTTTAAATAGTAATCAGTATAGCCTTGAAGAAATTGATATGGTGGTATTGGGTAATAATGGAGATGTAAAATATGATGGATATTATAACATATTGACAAGAAGCTTGTTTTCAAAAACCCCTCAAGTATATTATAAGCATTTGTGTGGGGAGTTTAACACCTCATCTGCTTTTGGTTTTTGGTTAGCCTCAAAAATACTAAAAACCCAAAACGTACCTTCTTATGTAATGCTGAATGATATATACCCCAAAAAAATGGATACTATTCTACTTTATAACCAATACCGAGGAGAAAACCATAGTTTTGTTTTACTGAAAAAATGCTGAATTTCAAAAACATAAACCTCCTTAGTATAATCATTCTTGTGGCAATAACCGTGGTAAATTTTTTTGCTCCGGTTTCTTTCTTGGTTTACATTTTGGTGGTTTTTTGTTGGTTTGGTATTACAATTTTTGGCTCCTTTTTAATAGGTTGGAATTATCATTTTAGATCATTTTGCAGTAATCCATTAATTGATGGTAATTACGTTTCCATCACTTTTGATGATGGCCCTACCCCAGAATTTACACCCAAGGTTTTGGCTCTTTTGGAAAAGTATCAAGCAAAGGCAACTTTTTTCTGTGTAGGTAAAATGGTGGAGAACCATCCAGAAATCCTTAAAGAAATTATAGCAAAAGGACATACGGTAGGGAATCATACCTATTCACATTCGCATCGGTTTGGTTTTTTTTCTTTTAATAAAGTTGTGGACGAACTAAGGCGCACCAACCAAATTATTAAAGATATAACTGGGATAGAACCAAAATTGTACCGCCCTGCATTTGGCGTTACCAATCCTAATATAAAAAAAGCATTGCAAATAACAGAATTGCAATCTATAGGTTGGAACAAGCGCTCATTAGATACTACAAAACTTTCAGAAGAAAAAATTTTAAATAGAATAACCAATCGCTTAAACCAAGGCGATGTAATTCTACTTCATGACACGAGTTTAAAAACCGTGAAGGTATTGGAACAGTTATTGCTATTTTTGCAGAAAAATAACTTTCAGTCTGAAACTGTAGATAAGTTATTAAATCTTAAGCCCTATGTATAGAGTTTTTTTCTTTTTTGTGTTATCCTTTAATGTTTTTCCAATAATAGCACAAGAACAATTAATGAATGGTGCCGAAATAGCTACTTTTAAAAAGCAAGTAGCAAATGCATCTAGCACTACAACTACTATTAAAAGTGACTTTATACAGTACAAACACTTAGATTTCTTGGATAATGCTATAACCACTTATGGGCAACTGTGGTATAAATCCCCTAACTTGGTAAAATGGGAATATACCAAGCCTTATCAATATTCAGTAATTTTTAAGGGGAACCAGATGCTCGTTAACGATGGAGGCAATAAAAGTAGTATAGATATGGAACGTAGCAAGTTGTTTAAGAAGTTAAGCAACCTTATTGTAAATAGCGTACAAGGGACACTCTTCGATGAAAATGATTTTGAAACTTCATTTTTTATTACTGAAAAAGGCAATAAAGTAATTTTTGTATCAAAAGACGAAAAACTGAAAAAGTATATAACTTCTTTTGAGTTGGTTTTTAATAAGAAAGATGCAACAGTAATCCAGATAAAAATGATAGAACCTTCTGGAGATTATACCCAAATCGTTTTTACCCATAAAGAGATAAACACTTCCTTGCCAAGTGCGCTATTTAGTTTTTAGCCTGTGCCTTGTGCTTGTTTCCTGTGCTAGCTACCCTAAACAGAAATCTCTAAAAGAAATTGAGACCACAAATAAGCAGATTCGAAATTTATATTTTTCAGATTCCGAAAAAGATTATGTGTATAAAGCATCTATAGATCTGTACGGAAATCACTTTGGTGGGATGCTTATAATAAAAAAGATAGCTCCCAAAAATCATCGAGTTGTATTTACCACCGAGATGGGAAGCAAAATTTTTGATTTGTCATTTATTGGGGATAATTTTAAGGTAAATTTTATAATTTCAGATCTTGATAGAAAAATGCTATTAAACCAACTTAAGAAAGATTTTAGAATACTTTTTACAGAAGAAGCCAAGGTTTTAAAAACATTTAATACAGAAAATGAAACCATTTTTGAAGTGCAATTACTCAAAGACGAATATTATTATGTTACTAACAGCAATAATTTAACAAAAATTGTAAGAGTTTCTAAAGGAAAAGAGAAAGAAGTATTTAGTTTTGTAGAATGCAAAGAAAATGACGCTTTAGAATTAGAAATACAACATAAAACCTTTGACCTTACTATTAGATTAGTAGCAATCTAACACTTTATGAAAAAAATATTTTTTATAGTCATTTTTTCTATAATTAGCACACTTGCAATTTCTCAAGTAACATTTAAACCGGGTGTTAAAACAGGGCTTAATCTATCTAAAATTTCAAATTTCGAGGATAAGGGCCTCTCAGGCTTTTATGGAGGGCTACTGGCAGAATTAAAATTTGATAGTAGTTTTGCACTGCAACCTGAAATAATCTATAGTCAACAAGGATCCAAAAATGTCCGTTTAGATTACCTGTCATTTGCAATAGCAAGCAAATTATTTTTTACAAAGCAACCCTCAACTGCTTATATAGTATTTGCCCCTTCTTTTGATATTAATTTAAATGGAAGTACAGAATCTTATACATATAATGAAGACTATTATTATTCAACAGGAGTTACATTTCAAGGAGACATAACATTTTCTGGCGGCATAGGGTATTCTTTCCCAATAGATTTAGACATAGAATTTAGATACAAAAAAGGAATTATAGACGCTATTGACGATGGTGAAACAAGAAAGAGACTGAATTCGGTTTTCCAGATAGGAATGGTGTATAAATTTAACTTCAAAAAATGATTTTAAAAGATTTTTATACCGTACAATCACAGCATACTTTGGGGTCAACAATAACAACTATCATAGCTGTAAATAAAGATCACGAAATATTTAAAGGGCATTTTCCAAACAATCCTGTCATGCCGGGAGTTTGTATGATACAGATTATAAAGGAAATAACCGAAGAGGTAACGAAGAAATCTTTATTCATATCGGTTTTATCCAACATTAAATTTATGGCGCTCATTAATCCTGAAGAAAATCCTATCCTAAAAATAGAAACAATAATTACAGAAGAGGATAATGAAGTAAAAATCAAGAATACGTCTTGGTTTCAAGATACCATGGCACTTAAATTGAGTGCCACATTTAAAATTACCGATTCATGAAGCTTTTATTTTCTGTATTTATTATTTTTCTTACTATTAACCCACCAGATTTGGCAACCCTCAGGGAAAACTACCCTAAAGCATTAAACAATAGAAAGCTTACCGAAACCATGTACAAGGAACTTTCAGAAGTTACAGTTGCCAGTGATGGTGTTTTAATTGCTTATCAAGGGGCCATTACTACTTTAATGGCAAAATTTTCAAAAGGAACAAAAGAAAAAAAAGAGCTTTTTAAAAAAGGGGTTTCCCTTATAGAGTATGCCGTTGGAAAAGCCCCAGAAAATATTGAAGTACGACTTGTTAGGTTGAGTGTACAGGAAAACACCCCAAAATTTTTAAAGTACCAAGCCCAAATTGATGAGGACAAACAATTTATAATGGACCAATATAACCAGGTCGCTTCTACTTCTGTTAAAAAATATATAAAAGAATACGTAATACAGTCAAAAGTTTTTTTGGAAGAAGAAAAAAAGTTGTTTAAATAATCTTCCTTTTTATTCGATTTTCCCTTTTAGCTACATTAGTCTTGCTACCTTTGCAAGGTAGTTTATAGACTATTCAATGGAAGAAATAGCCGCAAAAAATAAAAACACACACCTGCTTTATTGTGTTGTTGTTCCTACTTATAACAACGCTAAAACATTGCAAAAAGTTATAGATGGGATTTTGTGCTATACAACCAAGATTATTATTGTAAATGACGGCTCTACAGATGCTACTATTCAGATTTTAAAAAATTACCCACAACTTACCCAAGTACATCTTCCCAAAAACAAAGGAAAGGGCAATGCGTTACGTATTGGTTTTAAAAGGGCAATAGATATGGGCTTTGATTATGCTATAACCATAGACAGTGATGGGCAGCATTTTCCTGAAGATATTCCGGTTTTAATAGAAGCATTGAAAAGTGAATCTTCTGAAAATGTATTGCTCATTGGGGCTAGAAATATGGAGCAAGAAGGAATCCCCAAAAAAAGCAGTTTTGGCAACAGGTTTTCCAATTTTTGGTTTTGGGTAGAAACCGGGATTAAGTTACAGGATACCCAATCTGGGTATCGACTTTACCCTCTTATTACCTTAAAGAGCCTACGTCTTGTAACACATAAATTTGAATTTGAAATAGAAGTAATCGTAAAAGCTGCCTGGAAGGGTACAAAGGTAAAAAACATTCCGATTAAGGTTCATTACGATATTGAAGATAGAGTTTCTCATTTTCGCCCATTTAAAGATTTTGCTAGGATAAGTGTTCTTAATACATATTTGGTAATAGTCGCTTTGTTTTACATAAAGCCAAAAAATTTGATTCAAAAAATAAGGAAAAAGGGCATGAAACGGTTTATGGTAGAAGATATTTTGGCTAGCCAGGATTCCCCCCTTAAAAAAGCACTTTCAATTGCCCTAGGAGTATTTGTGGGGTTATCTCCTTTTTGGGGCTTTCATACCATGCTAGTTATTTTTTTGGCTTTGTTTTTAAAACTCAACAAGGCAATCGCTTTTGCATTTTCTAATATAAGTTTGCCACCATTAATTCCTTTTGTATTGTATGCAAGTTCAAAAACAGGATATTGGGTACTTGGAGAGAAATCAACAGATACAATGCAGGAAATTACCGAAAATTTTGAGCTCATCAAACACCTTAAAACGTACATTATAGGGAGCTTTACATTGGCCACTTGTATGGCACTTGTATTTGGTGTTTCCGGATACCTTATTTTATCTATCTTTAAAAAGAAGCAAAGTGTTTTAAAGCATGAGTAACATTTTTTATAAAACATATTTATTTATTTCAAAAAATAAAATGAAAAGTTTTATGGTACTTGTTATTGGGGTAGGGATACTGTCATTTATTGTAAGTAAAATAAGGTTTGAAGAAGATATAACTAAGTTAGTTCCTGCCGACCCTAGGGCGAGAGAAGTACAAAAAATACTAAAAGCAGCAAATTTTGGCGATAAAATAATTGTAAACATATATAGAAAGCCAGGCGCTAGCTTTGAAGATCTTGTCTTGTATGCTTCCCAGATGGTTGATAGCCTAGAAGAAAAAGCAGGTAATTCTATTAAAAAAATAGAAGGGCAGGTGGCCGAAGATTCTTTGGAGGCGACGCTTGATTTTTTATATGATAATGCACCCCTTTTTTTAGAGGAGCAGGACTACCAGTCAATTTTGGATAAAATCCAACCGGATAGCATTGCAAAAATAACCGAAGCCAATTACAAAACTCTTCTAAGCCCTTCTGGGGTAGTAGCCAAGAAGTTACTATTAAAAGATCCTTTGGGTATTTCATTTATGGCTTTGAAAAAGCTGGAACTACTTGGAGCAGGAAATGATTTCATTGTAAAAAACGGTTTTTTGGCAAGTAAGGATGAGCAGCACATTTTATTATTCATTACGCCCGCCTTTTTGTCTAGTGAGACGTCAGAAAATGAAAGATTTGTAAATGAACTTTATATCATTCAAGAGGGACTTAATGCTAGCTTTGCCAAAACGGTAGAAAGTGAATATTTTGGTGCAGCTTTAATAGCAGTTGCCAATGCCCAGCAAATAAAGACCGACATTCAAGTTACCGTAGGCATTACGCTTATTGTTTTAATTTTTCTTTTCATTCTTTTTTATAGAAAATTTACGGTACCACTTATAATTTTTGCTCCAACGGTTTTTGGAGGGCTGCTTTCCATTGCTTTATTATATGCTATACGAACTGAAATCTCTGCCATTTCGCTTGGTATTGGTTCAGTACTACTTGGAGTTACCCTAGACTATTCAATACATATATTAACGCATATACGTAACAGCAAAAGTATAGAGAGGCTCTATAAGGACATTTCCCAACCTATTTTAATGAGTAGCCTTACTACGGCAATGGCCTTTTTATGCTTGCTTTTTTTAGATTCGCAGGCATTACAAGATTTAGGGATATTTGCTGCAACTAGTGTTATGGGAGCTTCAGTTTTTGCACTATTGTTTATCCCTCAAGTTTACAGGGGTACAGGAAAATTAGCCCCGAAGTTTACGCTACTTGATACAATAGCATCCTTTCAATTTCATAAAAACAAATGGTTATTGGGCGGTATAATTTGTTTGGTTATTTTAAGTTTTTTCACTTATAAAAAGGTGGTTTTTAATAAGGATATTACTAGGTTGAACTTTGAACCTGTAGCAGTTACTAAGGTCAGAGGGCATTTGGATAAATTAACCAACGAGGCTTCGAAATCTGTTTATTTGATAAGTTATGGAAAAACCCTTCAGGAGGCGTTAGAAGAAAATGACAAGATTTTCTCCTCACTTTACCGTTTAAAAGAAAAAAAAGAGATTTTATCCTATAATTCTGTAGGGGCAGTAATTTTTTCCGAAGCAGTTCAGCAAAGAAAAATAAAACAGTGGCAAGAGTTTTGGACTCCCGAAAAAGTTGAAAATACCACAAACAACCTTATGGAAAGTGGTACCAAGCTTGGATTTAAAACTACTACTTTCCATCAGTTTTACACGCTTTTGGGAACAAATTTTGAACCCATTTCCATAGAACAATACAAGAATCTTCCCGCTGTTTCATTAAACGATTTTGTGACACAGACAAAAGATTTTACTACCGTTACAAGCATGGTAAAAGTGGAAGAGCTAAATGCCGTAAAAATGAAAGATAGCTTTAACAGCTATCAAAAAACCTTAGTGGTAGATAGGCAAGAGATGAATGAAACTTTACTGGGGAATCTTAAAAATGATTTTAATGACTTGATAAAGTACTCGTCAGTAGCAGTCCTTGTTGTTTTACTAGTGTTTTTTAGGAGTTTTTCGCTAACATTGGTAACTGTAATTCCTATTTTTTTGACATGGTTTGTTACCATTGGCATAATGGGTTTTTTAAATATAGAGTTCAATATTTTCAACATCATTATTTCCACATTTATTTTTGGCTTGGGGGTAGATTATGCCATTTTTGTTACTAAGGGGTTGCTCAAGGAGCTTCAAACGGGCGAAAAAGCAATAACTACCCATAAAACATCAATTATTTTATCGGTTATTACAACCGTATTAGGTATTGGGGTACTTATTTTTGCAGAACACCCTGCTTTATACTCCATTTCAACCATTTCAATTATTGGTATTTTTTCGGCAATGGTATTTTGTTTTGTATTGCAACCGTTACTATTTGTCCTTTTTATAGGCAGTCGTGCTAAGAGGCCTATTACACTGGGCTTGTTGCTACACTCAGGAATATCTTTTTTATATTATGGGTTAGGAGGTATTTTACTTTCGTTGTCGAGCATTTCAATTATGAAATTAATCCCTATAAGTAAAAAAATAAAGATGAGGGTGTTTCATAACGTGCTTGCAAAGTTTGTAACCTCGGTCCTATATAGTAACCCATTTGTAAAGAAACAAGTAATCAACAAAACGAATGAAACCTTTGTCCCTCCTGGAATTATTATTGCAAATCATACCTCTTTTTTGGATACCCTGGCACTAGGGATGATGTATCCAAAAATTATATACTTAGTGAACGATTGGGTATATAACTCCCCTGTTTTTGGACGTGCCGTAAAACTTGCGGGGTTCTATCCAGTATCTAGTGGTATAGAAAATGGGCTGGAGCATTTACGTAAAAAAGTAACACAAGGGTATTCCTTAATGGTGTTTCCAGAGGGCACTCGTTCCATGACCAATAAGATTAGGCGTTTTCATAAAGGGGCTTTTTACTTGGCACAAGAGTTCAATTTGGATATAATTCCAGTAGCTATTCATGGGAATTCTGAAGTACTTCCTAAAGGAAGCTTTGTGATACGTAGTGGTAGTATAACGGTAGTAACCATGGACAGGATTAAACCCAATGACCCCTCTTTTGGAACCACCTACAGAGAGCGGGCTAAAAAAATTAGTACCCATTATAAAGAAAAATTTCAAGAAGTAAGAAACCAAATAGAAGGAGCAAACTATTTTCATAAAGCGGTTTTATTAGAATATAGATATAAAGGAGATTCTCTTTGCAAAACAGTAAAAAAAGATTTAAAGACCCACAAAGACCAATACAAAAAGGTACTGGACATTGTTGGCAAAAAAAGTAAAGTGGCTACCCTTTTGGACAGTAATGGGCAACTTGATTTTTTGCTCTTGTTGGACAGTGCAGACCGAACCCTCTGCTCCTACATAGAAAATGAAAAAACCCGGAAGATTTTGGAAAATAGTTTTTTAACAACAAATTACAGAACCCTCTTTTTTGCAAAAAATAAACAAGAAGCTCTGGATTATAGTGCAGACACATACATAGTAAATAGAAATGATAAAGAAGTTTTGGCACATTTGTCTTCTCGGAATTTTGAGGAAATTCATCAAAACGATATTCTTAGTATCTTTCAAAAAAAATAGCTAGTTGAAACTAAAGGAAAAATACGATGTTGTTGTGGTAGGGAGTGGCCTAGGAGGGTTGATATGTGCTATTATTTTGGCGAAGGAGGGAAAGCGGGTTTGTGTTTTGGAAAAAAACAATCAATATGGAGGAAACCTTCAAACCTTTTCCCGCAATAAAACTATTTTTGATACAGGAGTACATTATATAGGGGGGCTTTCCCCTGGGCAAAACTTATACAAATATTTTAACTATTTGGGGATTCTTGACGAATTGGAATTTAAAAAGTTAGATGAGGATGGCTTTGATATTATAACTTTTGATAATGATCCCATAGAATACAATCATGCACAAGGATACTCAAATTTTATAAGGGTATTGGTAGAACAATTTCCAGAAGAGGAAAAGGCTATAAGCAACTATTGTAAAATGCTTAAGGATACATGCAGTAGGTTTCCGCTTTATAATATAGACTTAGGAGAATCTTATTATAGTGATACAAAGATATTTCAACTTAGCGCAAAAAAATATATAGAATCCTTAACTTCAAACAAAAAACTTCAAGCTGTCCTTGGAGGTACTAATCTGTTGTATGCAGGGGACTCAGACCGAACCCCTTTTTATGTCCATGCCCTATCGGTTAATAGCTATATAGAAAGTGCCTATAGGTGTGTTAATGGAGGAAGCCAAATTACCAAAGCATTACTTAAAAAACTTCGGGAGGCAGGAGGGGAAACGTATAAGCGACATGAGGTAGTAAAGCTAAAAATAGAGGATGGCCTTGCAGTATCCGCTATTACAAAAAATGGTAAAGAAGTAAAAGCATCTGTTTTTATATCTAACGTAGATCCTAAGCTTACCCTTACGTTGGTAGGCAAAGAAAACTTTAGAAAATCCTATGTAACCCGAATCGAGACTATTGAAAGTTCAAAAGCTGCCTTTAGTCTTTATCTCGTGTTTAAGCCTAAGACCTTCAAATATTATAACAAAAACTTCTACCACTTTAAAAATGACGATCAAGTATGGGATGTGGCAAATTATAAAGTAGAAGATTGGCCTAGTGTTTATATGGTATCTATGGGGGTAAAAAAGAACCCAGACGGATATGCCAATCACCTTACTGCCATGACCTATATGGATTTTGATGAAGTAGCACCATGGGAAGATACCTTTAACACAGTAGCCGAAAAAGGTGAACGCGGGCAAACATATGAAGAATTTAAAAGGGAAAAAGAACAGCGTTTTATAGATGAACTTGAAAAGAAATTTCCAAACATAAGAGACTGTATAGAGGCTGTGTATTCCTCAACACCACTGTCTTACAGAGATTATATAGGAAGTGAAAGAGGTTCTATGTACGGGTATGTAAAAGATATTAACGCCCCATTAAGGTCGTTCATTTCTGCTAAATCAAAAATTAAAAATCTTTTTTTTACAGGGCAAAGCTTAAACATGCATGGTATTTTGGGTGTTACTATAAGCGGCGTAGCTACATGTTCAGAAATAATTGGTAATGAATATTTAGTGCGTAAAATACAACAAGCCAACACTCCTTCTGTTTCTAAGTAGTTAACTATATGTAATGGGAAATATTGAAACCATATCTATAGACCAAATAGAAAACATTTTGAAAGAAAAATCTTTAAAGAACCACCACAAGCCCAAATTTCCTGATATTTTAATAGAACTTGTTGCTTTTATAGATGTAAACCTTTTTATGTTATTAAAGAAAATAAGGGTCATTTGTAAAAAGGCAACAAGCCCCAACTTGTATTATTTGGCATTAACATTACCGCTGCTTATCTCTTGCGGGGTTTCCAGAACGATAAAGGATATTGCTTTGGTTACAGAAAAAAATATCTCCATACCTGAAAGGATACAAATATCAGATTCAAGTTTTTCAATTGGGAGCAGCTTTATTTCAAAAAACAAACAAGGCCTTTGGGAAATGTACGTTGAAGGTACACCGCTAGAAATTGGTATGATTACAGGGAGTTTGACTCAAGAGCTATATCAAAACCAAGAAGCAATTTTTTTTTCAAAAATAGAAGAAATAATCCCTTCCAAAACCAGCCAATTTTTATTGAGGAAATTTTTGGCATGGTACAATAGAAAAATGTACCAATACATTCCGCAAGAATACAAAACTGAAATTTATGGCGTTTCGCACTTTGCTTCTGCAAATTACAATTATATAGCGCCGCCCTATGTTAGGGCTTTGTACTTGCATGGGGCACATGATATTGGTCATGCGCTTCAGGATCTAGCTTTGGTAGGATGTTCATCCTTTGCCGTATGGGGCACTAAAACAGAAGATGGGGGATTGCTGGTTGGTAGAAATTTTGACTTTTACGCAGGAGACGATTTTTCTCAAGAGAAAATAGTTGCTTTTATTAAACCAACTAATGGGCATCCTTTTATGTCGGTTACATGGGGAGGAATGATTGGGGTAGTTTCTGGAATGAACACACAGGGGCTTACAGTAACCATTAATGCTGGAAAATCTAAAATTCCCTTGGTGGCAAAAACGCCTATTTCTGTGGTAGCAAGGGAAATTTTGCAATATGCCTCTACAATAGATGAAGCTGTTGCCATTGCAAAGCAAAGGGAAGTATTTGTTTCAGAAGCTATTTTTATAAGTAGTGCAAAAGATAATAAAGCTGCAATTATTGAAGTATCCCCCAAGCATTTTGGGGTTTACGAGGTGCCTAATTCCACCCAGTTAATATGTACTAACCATTTTATGAGCAAACCTTATCTAGAGGATAAAAGAAATAATAAACACATTATTCAAAGTCATTCGGCGTACCGATTTCAACGTATGGAAGAACTTATAAGTGCCAAAAAAAAAATAACTCCAAATGATGCCGTCGCTGTGTTACGCAACAAGGAAGGGCTGCAAGATCAAAGTATAGGTTATGGTAATGAAAAGGCATTAAATCAATTACTAGCACATCATGGAATTGTATTTCAGCCTGAAAAATTATTAGTTTGGGTGTCATCCAACCCCTATCAATTAGGTGAATTTGTTGCTTATGATTTGTCTCATGTTTTTGGAGGCATGGTAAAAGAGAATCTTTCTGAAAAAGACCTAACTATTATGAAGGATCCTTTTTTGAACACCCAGGCTTATGCCAATTACGAAGCCAATAGAATACTGGAAAAAGAAATAGAGATTGCCATAAATGAAGAAGCATTTATTTCTGAAGAAAAAATATCCAATTTTAAAAATAACAACCCAGATTATTGGAAAACCTACTACCTTACCGGACTTTACTATTACAATACTAGGCAATATCAAAAAGCCATAACCGATTTTGAAACTGCCTTGCAAAAAGAAATTACAACCCTCCCCAATGTAGAGGAGTGTAAAAAACTTCTTAAAAAATCCAAAAGAAAAGCAAGATGATTCCTGAAATAGATTTTAAATCCCCAACCGAAATCAAACTCTTTCAGGAAGCAAAACTGAAAGAAGCGTTACTGTATATTACCAATAATTCTCTTTTTTATAAACGACGATTAAAAGACCACGCCCATTTAATATCAAGTGTTAACACATTGGAAGATTTGGTAAAACTACCCGTTACTACCAAGGAAGACTTACAACAACATAATGGCGATTTTTTATGTGTACCAACGTCAAAAATAATAGATTATGTCACCACATCAGGAACAACAGGTAAGCCTGTAACCTTTGCTTTATCCCATAAAGACCTTGATAGGCTTGCTTATAATGAAGCAGTTTCTTTTGCTACGGCAGGTGTAACTTCTTTAGACACATTACAGCTTACTACAACTATGGATCGTTGTTTTATGGCAGGCTTGGCATATTTTTTAGGTGCTAGGGAATTGGGAGCAGGCATTGTAAGAGCCGGGGCTGGTATTCCGGCGCTACAAATTGAGAGCATGTTTCGTTTTAACCCCTCTTATTTAATTACCGTTCCCTCTTTTGTTCTAAAAATTATTGATTACGGAAAGAGTCAAAACATAGACTTAAATACCACTAGTATCTCAAAAATAATCTGTATAGGCGAACCCATTCGAAATCAAGATTTTTCGTTAAATGTACTAGCATCAAAAATTAAAGAACGTTGGGACGTAGAACTGTATTCCACATATGCTTCTACCGAAATGAGTACTGCCTTTACTGAATGTAGTGCTCATAAAGGGGGGCACCACCGCCCAGATCTCATAATAGTTGAGGTTTTAGACGAAAACAATTGCCCAGTACAAGAAGGGGAAGAAGGCGAACTCACTATTACAACAATTGGAGTAGAAGCTATGCCCTTGTTACGTTTTAAAACAGGCGATATTGTAAAAGTACATGCACAACCTTGTTCTTGCGGAAGAAATACAGTGCGTATAGGACCGATAATTGGTAGAAAAAAGCAAATGATTAAGTACAAAGGCACTACCTTATACCCACAAGCCATTAGCAATGTACTTGCCCATTATGAACAAATAGAGGCTTTTGTAATTGAGCTTTATAAAAATGAAATTGACACCGATGAGATCGTCATAAAACTTGCTGGGAAAAATTTATCCAATGACTTTTTGGAAAATGTTAAACAACATTTTCAGACCGCATTAAGAGTATTGCCAAAAATACAATTTTGTGAGAAAGAAGAAATTTACTCATTACAGTTTTCTAAAGGAGACAGAAAGCCAAGAATAGTTATAGATAAGCGCTAAGCTGTTCTCCCCTTAAACTCCCATAGTTTATTTTGTAACTATAAGTAACATTCAATGCGATATTAAGCTATTGATTAATATTATATCTTAAAAGTCATCACAGGCATATTGGCGTGATTTACGAGGTCTTCACTTACACTTCCGTTGAAGAAATGAGAGATGCCTTTTCTACCATGAGTGCTCATCCCTATAAGCTGTGCTTGGGTATCTTTGGCAAAACCCAAAATCCCTTTCTCTACAGAAGTATCGTTGTAAATATTTAAGGTGTAATTAGGATATTTTATTCCTTTAATGAAGGAAGCCATCATTTTTTTGGCATCGGCCGAAGTGGTAAATCCGCTCGGGGTATTCACATAAAGTAAATGTAATGTTGCGCCAAAATTTTCGGCAAACTTTACGGCAACTTCAAAGGGTTTTTTACATTCATTGGAAAAATCGGTGGCAAAAACAAAATCTTTTACTTCAAATTTTTTGTGATCATTTTTAATTACAAGTACCGGAATTTGTGAAGTTCGAACAACCTTTTCGGTGTTACTGCCAATAAACATTTCTCTAAAACCACTAGATCCATGAGATCCCATGACAATTAAATCTATCTTATTGGTTTTAACCGTTTCCAATATGTCATTATAGATTTCTCCGTGGCCTATAGTTTCATTAATTTTTATACCTTTTAAATAAGGCTTTTTTAACAACTCATTGAATTTCTTCTCGGCAAGTTTTATAAAAAACAATGCTTCAGGTAATGCACCTTTATTGGTATTGGCCAAATGTAAAGGCATTTCCATAGAGTGAAGCAAATAAATTTCACTATCATTTTTTTTGGCAATTTGTACAGCTACTTTTAAGGCGTTTTCTGCTTGAGCAGAGAAATCTGTAGGGAGTAAAATTCGTTTCATACAGGTTTGTTTAGAAAGGTTTTTCTTACCCTTAAAGTACAAAATTCTAAAGAGATAGCAATATTTTTATTATCAAAAAAAATATAGTATATTTGCATCGAAATTATCAGCACAAAAGGTGAGGGGACATAAAGTCCCCTCTTTTTATAGCCTAATTTATGAAGGAGAAAGTTGAAAAATTGCTTGAAAAAGCATTGAATGAAAACCCGACGTTATTTCTTATTTCACTCTCAGTCTCTGCAGCCAATCACATTCAAATTGTTATCGATGGAGATGAGGCGGTAAGTGTTCAAAATTGCATGGATATTAGCAGGGCCATAGAACATCATTTGGATCGAGAAGAAGAGGATTTTTCACTAGAAGTTTTATCGGCCGGAGTGACCGAGCCCTTGGTTCAGAAACGGCAATATAAAAAGAATGTTGGACGGGATTTAAAAGTTAAAACAAAACAAAATACACTGGAAGGAATACTTGTCGAGGCAACCGATGAAGCTATTAAACTTCAATGGAAAGCCAAAGAGCCAAAACCTTCCGGAAAAGGAAAAATAACCGTTGAAAAGGAAGAAATCATTCCGTATTCAACTATTGTAGAAGCAAAAGTGATGATTAAATTTAAGTAACAGCTTATGGAAAATTTAGCGTTGATTGAATCGTTCTCAGAATTTAAAGACGACAAACAAATAGACAGAGTAACGCTTATGGCGATACTGGAAGATGTTTTTAGAAACGCTTTGAAGAAAAAATACGGAAGTGACGACAACTTCGATATTATTGTAAATCCCGATAAAGGAGATTTGGAAATTTGGAGAAACCGTATTGTGGTGGCCGATGGCGAAGTAGAAGACCCCCTCGCCGAAATTTCGTTGAGCGAAGCTCGTAAAATTGAAGAGGATTTTGAAATTGGTGAAGATGTTGCCGAAGAAGTAAAGCTTATCGATTTGGGTCGTCGTTCTATCTTGGCGCTACGTCAAAACCTTATCTCAAAAATTCACGAACACGATAACACCATTATCTATAAACAATTTAAAGATATGGAAGGCGAAATATATAATGCCGAAGTGCATCATATTCGTCATCGTGCGGTTATTTTATTAGATGATGAAGGAAACGAAATCATCCTTCCAAAAGAAAAACAAATTCCTTCCGATTTTTTTAGAAAAGGAGACAACGTTCGCGGTATTATTGAAAGTGTGGAGCTTAAAGGAAATAAACCCACCATTATTATGTCTCGGGCAAATCCATTGTTTTTGGAGAAACTCTTTGAACAAGAAATCCCTGAAGTTTTTGACGGGCTTATTACCATCAAAAAAGTAGTGCGAATTCCTGGAGAAAAAGCCAAAGTGGCCGTAGATACTTATGATGATAGAATTGACCCGGTAGGAGCCTGTGTAGGGATGAAAGGATCCAGAATTCATGGTATTGTAAGAGAATTAGGCAATGAAAACATTGATGTTATTAATTATACCAACAACCTAAATCTCTTCATATCAAGAGCATTGAGCCCTGCAAAAGTTACTTCTATTACCATCAATGAAGCCACCAAACGTGCAGAAGTAATTCTTAAACCGGAAGAAGTTTCAAAAGCCATAGGTCGTGGAGGTCACAATATTCGTTTGGCTGGGCAACTTACTGGGTATGAAATAGATGTGCTTCGTGAAGGTGCTGAAGAAGATGTTGAATTAACCGAATTTTCTGACGAAATAGAAGAATGGATTATTGATGAATTCAAGAAAATTGGGCTTGATACTGCAAAAAGTGTCCTTGAAAAAGATGTTGCATTTTTAGTAAATAGTACCGATCTTGAAGAAGAAACCATTCAGGAAGTTATTAATATATTAAAAGAAGAATTTGAAGAGTAGCAGAAAGTTTACCTACTTTTACATTCAAAATTAAAGAAAACAAGAGGCAAGCATTGTATGGCTGAAACAAAAACGATACGACTCAATAAAGTACTACGCGAATTTAACATCTCGTTAGATCGTGCCGTCGAATTTTTAAGTTCCAAAGGGTTTGAAGTGGAAGCAAGCCCGAATGCAAAAATTTCGGATGGAGAGTATGAAGTGCTTTTTAATGAGTTCCAAACCGATAAAAGTAAAAAAGTAGAAGCCAAAGAAGTTGGTGAAGAAAAGCGCAAAGAAAAAGAAGAATTGAGGCTTGAGCGCGAACGCGAACTTGAAGAAAAACAGGTAAAAGAGGAGCCCAAAGTGATTAAGGCCGAAGCCAAACTTCATGGGCCAAAACAAGTTGGAAAGATAGATTTGGAAGCTGCCAAGCCGAAAAAGAAAGTAGAAAAACCTTCGGAAAAGGTAGTTGAAGTTGAAAAAGAAGAGCTCCCTGTCAAGGAAGAACCTAAAGTTGAAATACCAACACCTGCCGAAGAAAAGCCTGTTGAAAAAATAGTTGAAAAACCCGTCGTAGAAAAGGCCCCCGAAGTAAAAGTGGAGCCTCAAGAGCCTGAGAAAGTAGAGACGCAATACAAAAAACTAGACGGCCCCAATTTTACGGGGAAAACGATTGATCTTACCCAATTCAAAAAACCCGAAAAGAAAACGGAGGATAAGAAAAAGAACGACGCTAATAGAGAGAAAAAGAATCGTAGAAGAAGAATTAGCAAAGAATCGCCCAACAACAATAAGGGAAATGACCCAAGACAAAAAGGGAGAAGTCCTATTATTAAGGAAGAGCCCAGCGAAGAAGAGGTACAAAAGCAGGTAAGAGAAACGCTTGAAAAGCTTCAAGGAAAATCTTCTAAAGGAAAAGGAGCAAAATACCGTAGGGAAAAAAGAGATATTCACCGCCAAAAATCGGAGGATGAAATGGCGCAAATGGCTGCCGAAAGTAAATTACTTAAAGTAACCGAGTTTGTTACCGTAAGTGAAGTCGCTACCATGATGAATGTTCCGGTAACGCAGATTATTTCGGCCTGTATGTCTTTAGGGATGATGGTAACCATGAACCAACGTTTGGATGCCGAAACGCTCTCCATTGTTGCCGAAGAATTTGGCTTTGATGTCGAATTTGTAACCGCTGCTATTGAAGAGGCTATTCAGGAAGTGGAAGATAATCCTGAAGATTTAAGACCTCGTGCGCCTATAGTAACAGTTATGGGTCACGTTGACCACGGGAAAACATCGTTGCTGGATTATATTCGTGAAGAAAATGTAATTGCAGGAGAATCCGGAGGAATTACCCAGCACATTGGTGCCTATGCCGTAGAATTGGAAAATGGTCAAAGAATCACGTTTTTAGATACTCCTGGTCACGAAGCCTTTACCGCTATGCGGGCTCGTGGTGCTCAGGTAACCGACTTAGCCATTATTGTGGTTGCTGCAGACGATGACATCATGCCGCAAACCAAAGAAGCCATAAGCCATGCGCAAGCAGCCGGAGTTCCTATTGTTTTTGCGATTAATAAAATTGACAAACCCAATGCCAACCCCGATAAAATTAAAGAAGGATTGGCCAATATGAATCTTTTGGTAGAAGATTGGGGAGGTAAAATACAATCTCAAGATATTTCAGCAAAAACAGGACAAGGTGTTCATGAACTTTTGGAAAAAGTATTGCTTGAAGCCGAAATCCTCGAATTAAAAGCTAACCCAAGTCGTTTGGCATTTGGTACCGTTGTTGAGGCGTTCCTTGATAAAGGAAGAGGCTATGTTTCCACTATTTTAGTGCAGGGAGGGACCCTTAAAGTTGGGGACTTTGTGCTTGCAGGACAACATAGTGGAAAAGTAAAAGCGATGCATGATGAGCGTGGACATACCATTAAAGAAGCAGGACCCGCTACACCGGTTTCTATTTTAGGATTGGATGGTGCACCTCAGGCAGGAGATAAGTTCAATCAATTTGAAGATGAACGGGAGGCAAAATCCATTGCGGCAAAACGTACCCAATTGCAACGAGAACAAACCGTGCGTACACAGCGCCATATTACCCTCGATGAAATTGGTCGTCGTATTGCCTTAGGAGATTTCAAAGAGTTGAATATCATTATTAAAGGAGATGTAGATGGTTCTGTAGAAGCATTAACCGATTCTTTCTTGAAACTATCTACGGAAGAAATTCAGGTAAATATTATTCACAAAGGGGTTGGAGCTATTACTGAAAGTGATGTATTATTGGCTTCGGCTTCCGATGCTATTATTATAGGATTTAACGTGCGTCCTATGGGGAATGCTCGCCAGTTAGCCGATAAAGAAGAAATCGATATCCGTAATTATTCTATTATCTACGATGCTATTAACGATCTGAAAGATGCGATGGAAGGAATGCTTTCTCCCGAAATGCGCGAAGAAATTACAGGAACGGCAGAAATTAGAGAAACCTTCAAGATCTCGAAAGTGGGAACCATTGCAGGTTGTATGGTCACTAGCGGAAAGATTTTCAGAAATTCTGGCATCCGTTTAATTCGTGAAGGAGTGGTAGTTTATACCGGAGAATTGGAGTCACTAAAACGTTTCAAAGACGATGTAAAAGAAGTAGCCAAAGGGTATGACTGCGGAATGCAAGTTAAAAATTACAACGATATTAAAGAAGGTGATATTATTGAAAGCTTCCAAGAAGTCGCTGTTAAGAAAAAGTTGAAATAACGCTCAATGCATAAAAAAATCCCGCTGTTAAGCGGGATTTTTTTTAGGAGTCTTTTTTATTCTTTCCGGGTTTAAGGATAAAGGCTGTGGGGAAATTTTTTTGCACTTCCAGCAAAGCTCGGTCTGCTTCAATACGACTGGTAAAATTACCTGCCCAAACTTTGTAATTTGGGGTTTCATATTCAATGGAAGCGGGCCATTTGGTGTACTTGTTTTTATAATTACCCAAAACAGAATTTGCCTTATTTAAATTTCCGTAATATAATTGAAT
>JAGQZA010000049.1 GCA_020435805.1 Flavobacteriaceae bacterium | reverse complement strand
GACGATCATTTTGAATTCTTCTTTTGGTTCCTACCACATATTCGCTAGAAGCTTCCTTTCCGAAGTGATAATCCAGATATAAATTTTCGGAATAGGCGGTGAAACCTTCATGAAGCCACATATCGGCCACATCACTATTGGTAATATTATTGGCAAACCATTCATGACCTGCTTCGTGAATAATGATAAAATCGAATTTAAGCCCCCAGCCAGAACCACTTAAGTCTCCTCCTAAATAGCCGTTTTCATACTTGTTTCCATAGGTAACGCTACTTTGATGCTCCATTCCCAAATAGGGCACTTCGACCAATTTAAAGCTATCTTCGTAAAAAGGGTAGGGACCAAACCAATATTCAAAAGCTTCCATCATCATGGGTGCTTGTTTAAATTGTTTTTTTGCTTTTTCAAGATTTTCTTGAAGTACCCAATAATCCATGTCAAGCACTCCTTTTATTCCATTATATTTTTCAGAAAAATGTACATAATCTCCTATATTCACATTAATGCCGTAGTTGTTTATGGGGTTTACTACTTTCCAATGCCACGATTTTGTAGCTCCGTTAGCAGTAGTTTCTATCAATCGGCCATTTCCTACAGCGACCAAATTTGAAGGAATTTTCATGGTCACATCCACTCCTTCATTTGGCTCATCGACAGGGTGGTCTTTATTAGGCCACCACACGCTGGAACCAATACCTTGATTGGAAGTAGCTATAAAAGGATTTCCTTTACTATCTTTTTTCCAAGTAAAACCGCCATCCCAAGGTGGATTTTTTGCCATTCGCGGTGTTCCTGAAAATTCAATAGAAATACTATTTTGGTCTCCTATAGATTGCTTTTTTTGTAATACAATAAAATGTGCGTCTCCTTCTGAAGTAAAGGATATTTCTTTTCCGTTTTCAAGTACTTTGTCAATTTTCATGGGGGCCTGCAAATCTATTTGCATCACGTTTTTTTCTGAAAGGACTTTATAACTTATAGTATTAATCCCTTTAATAGATTTTGTTTCGGGAAAGATTTCCACTTCTAAATTGTAATGTTGTAAATCCCACCAAGCCCTCTCGGGAGTAATGCTTCCGCGAAGGGTGTCTTGTTTGGTGAAGTTTTGGGAAAAATAGACACTTGTTACCATTGTAAAGAGAATCGTTAACATCCCCCTCAATCCCCCTTCAAAGGGGGAAATTATTTTTTTCATATTATTTATTTTTTATTTCTGCAACCAACGCTAGTTTACTTCCATCGGGACTTACAGCCAAACGGGTAATATTGGTAATATTTTTATCTGAAAAATCGGCTATTTTCTGCCAATCGCCGTTGCTATACAAATCATATGCAAATAATTGGCTTCCACTGCCTACCATAATAGTAGCATCGTTATACCAAATCATATCTTGAATACCAATAGGTAATTGTACTACAAAATAGCTATCTAGACTATCCATATCCAGCTGATAGACATCCCAATTTTTTTCTTCATTAACAGCAGTATAACTAATGGCTTTGGCATTGGGAACTTTATGAAACGATCGACCGCTTCCTTTTAAAAGAGTAACATTTTCGCCTTCTTTTAAATAACTTACCATTAAATACAGCTCGTTATTTTCAATAACCGAGCTCACTATGGTGTTTTTGTTATACCAGACATAGTAGGCCACCACTAAATGCGAAATAACCTCTTCTCCATATGTGTTTAACCGGTAGTCGTGCAGTCGCTGGAGCCCGTCCGGGTCTAGTCTAACCGCAGCGATAGTTTCACTTTCAGGGACAGGCTGAGGCGAATATTCGCCTCCTTGGGTACTTAAATTCCAGTAGCTTTCTGAATTTTCAGTTAGATTATAAACTCCTATATCGGTTTGCCCTTGGTTATTTTTGGCATAGAGCAGGGTAGAGTTATTTTTAAAAAAGGGCTGGCTATTATAACCGTCTTCGGAAGAAATTTTCCTGAAATTTTCAAACTGAAACCCGTCCATATCTTGAACAATATCAACTACATACACCTGACTGTTACTTTGCGAAAATCCTTCGAAAAAGCAAGAGACAGCCAATAAAACAATAAAAAATTGCGATAAATTAAAACCCTTAGGCATAAATTGTTATTAATGTAGTACTTTGTAGAAGCAATAAAGATACCATAAAATACTTTTGAAACCAGCAACCCTTCAGCTTAAAAATGACAGTGGTATATGTTGTACCCTAACAAATTTTGGGGCAACCCTCATGCGTTTGCAAGTGCCAAATAGAGAAGGAATTCCTACCGATGTGGTCATCGGGTTTCCTAATGCTGAAGACTATACAATTCCTGCCTATCAAAAATTGAATTTTTGCTTGGGTGCCACTATTGGTCGCTACGCTGGGCGTATTTCCAACGGGGGCTTTTATCTAAATAATACTTTTTACCCTCTGGAGGATACAATTACCTTACACGGAGGAACCGAAGGCTTTGATAAACAATTTTGGAAGGTGGAAGAAGTGAATGAAGGCCTAAATCCCTTTGTCATTTTTTCTTTGGAAAGTAGGGGAGGTGCACAGGGTTTTCCCGGAAATCTGAAGGTTTATGCAAAATACCAATTAATAGACCATGCCCTGCAAATTAGCTATACTGCTTCTACCGATGCGCCAACGGTGCTAAACTTAACAAATCACTCCTATTTTAATTTGGACGGAACGGGTAGCGTTGCGGGGAATGTATTATTTGTAAATGCTCAGCAAATTTTACAGACTAACGAAATAGTAGTTCCTACCGGCCAATTCCTTTCTGTAAAAGATACCCCTTACGACTATTCAAAACCTGCCACTTTAGATTTTCAGGGTCATTATGGATTGGACACTCCTTTTGTTTTGAAGGACGGTACTGTAAAGGCTTCTTTATATTCAGAGAAATCGGGGATACAGATGGAAGTTAGTACCAATCAACCCGCCGTGGTGCTCTTTACACCGCAAGATTTCCCCAAAATGGGGTTGCGAAATCAAGCGGGCTTTGGCCATTTTCCTGCCATTTGTTTTGAATGTCAAAACTACCCCGATGCGCCAAATCAACAGCATTTTCCCAGTGCAATTCTATTGCCCGGCGAAGCCTATCGGAATGAAATAACCTATTCTTTCTCAAAGTAATATTTACGTATTTATACGTATCGCTTTTTTCAATGTATTGTGTCAATTTAGCAAATAGCTGATTGTTTATAATTTGACACCGGAACATGGGGAGGTTCTTGATGTTTTTTCGAAAAAAAACCGCCCCTCAAATCGAGAAAGGCGGTTTTCAGAAACCTAATTTAAACTAAACTAAACTAAAAGCAGTACTTGTTTTCTGCCGTTACTTTTTCGGCAATTATATTACGCAAATCTACAATGTCGGGATAGTTGGCATATTTTACAAAACGCTTCAGCCCCATTAAAAGCATGCGTTGTTCATCGCCTTCAGCAAAAGATATAATACTTTCTTTTCCGTTTTTTTCTACTATGGAAACCGCATTGTACAAATACAATTTAGCCATGGCAATTTGTACGGCTTGTTCTTTTTCTCCAAAACGCTTGGCGTTCTTTTCGGTACGCAGTAAGGTGCTTTCTGCCATATAGATTTCAATTAAAATATCGCTCGCAGCTATCAACAATTGCTGATGTTCATCCAAATCGGGACCGTATTTTTGCACCGCCGCACCGGCAACCATGAGAAATACCTTTTTCAAATTGGCAATCATTTGTTTCTCTTCGGAAAATAATTCGCTGTAATCGGGTGTTTCAAAAGAAGGGATTCCGGTTAGTTCATTGGCTACTGCTTGTGCAGGACCTAATAAATCTACATGGCCTTTCATCGCTTTTTTAACCAGCATGCCTACAGAAAGCATACGGTTAATTTCGTTGGTTCCTTCATAAATACGGGCAATACGGGCATCGCGCCAAGCGGCTTCCATAGGGGTATCTTCACTAAAGCCCATGCCGCCGAAAATCTGAATTCCCTCATCGGCACAGTTTTGTACATCTTCCGAAACGGCTACCTTCAAAATAGAACACTCGATAGCATATTCTTCCACGCCTTTCAATTCGGCTTCCTGATGGCTATTACCTTCTGCAATGCGAATAGCGATTCGGTCTTCAATGTTTTTAGCAGCTCTATACGAAGCACTTTCTCCGGCATAGGCAGAAGTAGCCATCTGGGCAATTTTTGTTTTTATGGCGCCAAATTGGGCAATGGGAGTATTGAACTGTTTCCGCTCGTTGGCATATTCCACTCCAGCGGTAGTAATACGACGTTGGGAGTCTAAACATGCGGCTGCCAATTTAATACGTCCCACATTCAAGGCATTCATGGCAATTTTAAAACCGTTTCCTCTATCGGAAAGCATATTTTCCACAGGGACTTTGGTTTCGTTAAAGAAAACCTGTCTCGTTGAAGAAGCTCGTATTCCTAATTTATGTTCTTCTTCCCCTAAAGTGATTCCATTAGCAGGGTCGTTTTCAACAATAAATCCGGTGATGTTTTTATCATCTTCAATACGAGCAAAAACGATGAATAGTTGGCAAAAACCTGCGTTTGATATCCACATTTTTCCACCACTAATTTTATAATGAGTCCCGTCTTCACTTAGCACGGCTTTTGTTTTTCCGCTGTTGGCATCACTTCCGGCTCCCGGTTCTGTTAAGCAATAGGCACCAAACCACTCCCCACTCGCTAACTTTGGTACGTACTTTTTCTTTTGTTCTTCGGTTCCATAGAGGGTAATGGGCATGGTGCCAATTCCGGTATGTGCACCAAAAGCAGTACTAAAAGAGCCCGTTCCGCTGGAAATATAATCGCAGGTAAGCATGGTAGAGACGAAGCCCATGCCTAGTCCGCCATATTCTTCGGGTACGGCCACACCCAAGAATCCCAGTTCTCCGGCCTTCTTCATGCATGATTCGGTAAGGGCGTAATCTTTAGCTTCAAAACGAGGTTTGTTGGGAATAATCTCACGGTCATTAAACTCCATCACCGCTTCTTTCATCATTTTTTGTTCTTCGGAAAAGTCTTCCGGAGTAAATATGTCTTCACAGGCAGTTTCTTTTACTAAAAACTGTCCTCCGCGAAGAATGTTGTTTTTTGTTTCTGTACTCATAGTTTTTTTGTTTTATGTCTGTTCGAGCGCAGTCGAGAACTATTTAAATGATGTCTGGTAATAAAGGTCTCGACTGCGCTCGACCAGACAAATCTTTTTTAATTCAAAAATTCATAAATGGCGGCAGCGCCTTGACCGGTACCCACACACATGGTTACCATTCCGTATTTGTTATTCATATTTCTTTTTCGCATTTCATCAAACAATTGTACCGATAGTTTAGACCCGGTACATCCCAAAGGATGACCAAGGGCAATGGCACCACCATTGACATTGATGATTTCGGGGTTGAGGTCTAATTCGCGAATAACCGCTAACGATTGTGAAGCGAAAGCCTCGTTCAATTCAATCAATTCAATATCTTTTTGATGTAATCCCGCTTGTTGCAAGGCCTTCGGAATTGCTTTTACCGGGCCAATCCCCATAATTCTTGGTTCAACTCCAGCGGCAGCAAAATTGACTAAGCGCGCAATAGGTTCCAGATTTAATTCCTTGACCATTTCTTCACTCATAATAAGTACAAAGGCTGCCCCATCACTCATTTGTGATGAATTTCCAGCAGTAACACTACCATTTGCAGCAAATACAGGGCGAAGCTTGGCAAGTAACTCTAAAGAAGTGTCGGCTCGAGGTCCTTCGTCTTTGGTTACGGTATATTTTTTGGTTTCCCGTTTTCCGGAAGCATTTACAAAAGTTTCCTCCACTTCAATAGGCACAATTTGTTCTTGAAATCTATTTTCGGACTGAGCTTTTAACGCTTTTTGATGTGATTCGAACGCAAACTTATCTTGATCTTCACGGGACACTTTAAACTGATTTGCTACAGCTTCAGCGGTATTTCCCATGCCCCAATAATAATCAGGATGTCCGTTTTTAACAATGTCATAATTCAACTCTGGTTTGAAGCCTGACATAGGTACGGCACTCATACTTTCGGCACCACCGGCGATAATGCAATGGGCCATCCCCGCCTGAATTTTAGCTGATGCCATGGCGATGGTTTCTACACCCGAAGCACAAAACCGATTCACGGTAACTCCGGGTACATCTACAGAATCCAAACCAATAAGCGAAATAAAACGGGCCATGTTTAATCCTTGTGAACCTTCGGGCATGGCATTGCCCACAATCACATCATCGATTCGTTTTTTATCAAGATTAGGCAGTTTCTTCATCATGTATTGAATGGTTTCTGCTGCCAACTCATCGGCTCTTTTAAACCGGAATAAACCTCTGGGTGCTTTTCCTACTGCGGTACGATATGCTTTTACGATATATGCTGTCTTTGTCATAATTCATATTAATTAGTCTCCCCTTGGGGGGAGATTAGAGGGGTGTTTATTCAGAAAACATCCCCCTAACCCCCTTCAAAGGGGGAATATTTTTAGTTTCTTAACGGTTTTCCTTTCTGAATCATATGTTGTAGTCGCTCCAAAGTTTTGCGCTCTCCACAAAGACTCAAGAAAGCTTCTCTTTCTAAATCCAATAAATATTGTTCACTCACTAAAGTGGGTTCACTTAGATCTCCTCCTGCCATGACCCACGCCAATTTGTTGGCTATTTTTTGATCGTGTTCACTAATGTAATGACTTGCTTCCATAGCGTCGGTTCCTACTAAAAACATCCCTAAGGCTTGTTTGCCAAGAACTTTTACGTCCTTTCGTTTTACAGGTTTTGTATAACCTTGATCTGCCATTTGCCTTGCAATAGCTTTGGCTATGGCAATTTGGCGGTCTTTATTAACCACTACAATATCTTTCCCTTGTTTCAGAATATTTAAATCATAAGCTTCGTAAGCCGAAGTGGATACTTTAGCCATACCAATAGTGAGAAAATATTCCTGAAGCCTGTTCAATTCTACATCATCTTTCATAAAACTGTCGGAAGCTCGTAAGGCCATTTCCTTACTACCGCCACCGCCAGGTATTACTCCAACGCCAAATTCTACCAAACCAATATAGCTTTCGGCAGCAGCGACAACTCGGTCTGCGTGGAGGGTCATTTCACAACCACCACCCAGCGTCATTCCGTGTGGAGCAACTACCGTTGGAATAGAAGAATAACGAAGCCTCATTACCGTATCTTGAAAATATTTGATAGCAGCATTTAATTCATCATATTCTTGCTCTACTGCCATCATAAAAATCATTCCTATATTGGCACCTACAGAGAAGTTGGTTCCTTGATTACCTACAACCAATCCGTCGTATTCTTTTTCGGCAAGGTCTATGGCTTTGTTAAGTCCGGTCAATACATCGCCACCAATGCTGTTCATTTTACTTTGGAATTCGCAGTTTAAAATTCCGTCGCCTAAATCTTCTATAACTACTCCAGAGTTTTTGAAAACCTCTTTACTTTTTCGAATATTATCCAAAATAATAAAGGCATCCTGTCCAGGCACTTTTACATGTTTTTTCTGTGGAATATCATAGTAATAGGTAGCTCCCTCTTTCACGGTATAGAATGAAGTAACTCCTGCATCCCTCATTTCCTGAACCCAAGCGGCTGGCTCTTTTTCTAAGGCTGAAATTAGCTCTAAACCTTTTTCTAGACCAATAGCATCCCAAATCTCAAAAGGTCCATTTTCCCAGCCAAATCCTGCTTTCATGGCAGCATCTATTTTATATAATTCATCAGAAATTTCAGGAATTCTGTGGGTCACATAAGCAAACATTCCACCAAAGTTCTTTCGGTAAAATTCTCCTGCTTTGTCCTTTCCATTTACCAAAATAGGGAAGCGGTCAATTACTTTATCCACAGTTTTAGTCAATTCTAACGTAGCAAAAGAGGCTTTTTTTGCGGAGCGATAATCTACCGTTTCCAGATCCAAGGTCAAGATTTCACTACTGCCATCTTCTTTGGTTACTTTTTTATAAAACCCTTGACCGCTTTTACTTCCCAACCATTTATTATCCATGAGTTTTTGAACAAAATTGGGGACTTTAAATAAGTTGTGGGCTTCGTCATTAGGACAGTTTTCATAAATTCCGTTGGCAACGTGGACCAAAGTATCCAATCCCACTACATCCACTGTACGAAAAGTGGCCGACTTGGGACGTCCAATAACGGGTCCCGTAAGTTTATCTACTTCTTCTACAGTAAGGCCCATTTCCTTCACTAAGTGAAACAGACTTTGAATACCAAAGATTCCTATTCGGTTTCCAATAAAAGCAGGGGTGTCTTTAGCCAATACTGAAGTTTTCCCAAGAAATTGTTCACCGTATCCTATTAAGAAATCTAAAATTTCGGGGTCGGTTTTAGGTCCCGGAATTACTTCAAATAATTTTAAATACCGCGGCGGGTTAAAAAAGTGTGTTCCGCAGAAATGTTTCTGAAAATCTTCACTTCTTCCCTCGCTCATAAAATGGATAGGAATACCGGAAGTGTTCGAAGTAATAATAGTTCCCGGAGTTCTGTGTTTTTCAAGGTTTTCAAACACTTGTTTTTTAATATCCAAACGCTCTACCACTACTTCAATAATCCAATCTGCATCTTTCACTTTTGCAATGTCATCTTCAAGATTTCCGGTAGTGATCCTACTGACAAACGATTTATGATAGAGTGGCGCAGGGTTACTTTTTATGGCATTCGTTAAGGCATCGTTTACAATTCTATTACGTACTTGTTTGTTTTCAATGGTAAACCCTTTTGCTTTTTCTAAGTCATTAAGTTCGCGAGGGACAATATCGAGCAGTAAAACTTCTACACCAATATTGGCAAAATGGCAAGCAATACCGCTTCCCATAATACCGGATCCTATAACAGCGACTTTATTGATTCTTCTTTTGGACATATTATGAAATTTTTTCAGTCGAATACATATTTTTTGTCTGTACCATTTCCATAATGGTATGGGCTACTTTTTTGAAGGTTTTTAAATCTTCTTCGGAAATGTGTACTTTTACAGCTTCATCAAAACGCAAAACCACCCCTTTAGAAAATTCACGCATTTCCTTTCCGAAGGGGGTAAGATGAATAAGAACGCTTCTTCCATCGGAAGGGTTGGGTTTCCGTTCAATTAAACCACGGTCTTCCATGCTTTTTAAAGTGCGCGAAAGACTAGTAGCTTCCATCCCCATTTTAGGGCCCAAAGAAGTAGAGGGAGTATCTTCTTCAGGATCGATACTAATAAGCGCAAAACCGGTGGCCATGGTACTATCCATTTTACTAGCCTCTTCATTATACATTTTTGATACAGCCATCCAAGTGGCTCTTAAAATGTAGTCTATAGTTTTTTCTTTCATCTTTCAAATTAAGATACCAAATATATAAAAAAATATTATGCACGCATAGTAAACTATTAAAAAGAATATTTTTTTTGATAAATTAACTGAGAAAACAAACCATTATTATAATGATTATAGAAAGAAAAGATGGAAACGGATTTACGTTTACAGTTTCAATAGCTCAGAATGAGCTAAAACAAAAAGTTCACGATGTATTAATTCTTGAAGGCTATACTTTGAAAGAAGGAACTTCCGGTGCCGGTATTTATGAAAAAGGAAATAGGGTAGCAAGATTACTTTTAGGTGCTTTTGTGAAGTATTATAAGTTTGAAATACAAGCCTTGGAAGATGGAGGAACAACCCATCTAAGTTTGGTTAAAAAAACCAGCGGAATGAGTGGCGGTGCTATAGGAGTGGGGCAGGTGAAGAATGAAATTAACCGATTGGCTATTGTATTCGAAAAAATTAAATAATTAAGTATCAGTTCTATAAATTTTATCGTATAAGTCTTGATATTTTTGTTTAATTACTTTTCGTTTCATTTTCATGGTAGGGGTAAGGTGCCCCGATTCAATGCTCCAAACATCTGGGGTTAATTCAAATTTTTTAATTTTTTCCCATTTGCCAAATCGTTCGTTATAAAAATCTACCTCTTCTTGAATACGACCGATCAATTTATTGTTTTGGACTAAATCTTTGGGATTACTAGGAAGCCCTTTATTTTTCCTTTTATTCCAATCGGCAATAAACTCCCAATTGGGTTGTATTAAGGCTGCAGGCATTTTCTCGCCTTCACCAATAACCATAACTTGCTCGATAAAGCGAGATTGTTTTAAGGCATTTTCCATTAGTTGCGGGGCTATATATTTACCCCCACTGGTTTTAAACATTTCTTTTTTACGATCGGTAATTTTTAAAAATCCTTCCGCATCAATTTCACCTATATCTCCTGTATGAAAATAACCTTCTTTTAAAACTTCGGCAGTTTGCCCAGGGTCTTTATAGTACCCTATCATCACTTGAGGCCCTTTAATAAGAATCTCTCCATCTTCGGCAATTTTCACTTCGGTTTCGGCAATAGGTTTTCCTACCGTTCCTATTTTAAATCCACCGTGCCGCATATCGTTTACCGATACCACCGGCGAGGTTTCTGTAAGGCCATATCCTTCCATTACAGGGATACCAGCAGCATTAAACACCCTAGCTAACCGAGGTTGTAAGGCAGCACTTCCCGATGCAATGGCTTTCAAATTTCCTCCTAATGCTTCTTGCCATTTACTGAAGATAAGTTTACGTGCAATTTTAAGTTTAAATTCGTACCACCAGCCATTTTGACCGTATGGTTCATACTCCAATCCCACAGCTACAGCCCAGAAAAAAAGCTTCTTTTTAATTCCTTTTAACTCACCCCCTTTAGCATAAATTTTATCGTACACTTTTTCAAGAAGCCGGGGAACGGCAGTCATAACTTCGGGTTGTATTTCTTTTAAATTATCACTAATGGTTTCGAGAGATTCTGCAAAGTGAATTCGAACACCACAATATTGATACATATATAGCAGCATACGCTCATAGATGTGGCAGACAGGTAAAAAACTAAGCGCTTTTGAATGCCCCAAGTCTATAGGAAGTCTTTGAGCACTGTAAATAGCATTACTGGCAATATTTTTATGGGTAAGCATGACACCTTTTGGGCGTCCGGTAGTTCCTGAAGTATAAATTAAGGTAGCCAAATCGTCTTCATGCACAGAGTCTTTCAACTTTTCTACTTCATCTTGATTGCTTTCATCTGCACCTAAATCCAATACTTTGCTCCAGTTATCGCAGCCTTCAATTTCATCAAAACAATACACTCCTTTTAATGAGGGAACATTCGCCTTGATTTTAGTTACTTTTTCAAGAACTTCAGTACAGGAAACAAAACAATAGACACTTTCGCTATGGTTAAGTACGTATTCGTATTCCTCTTCAGAAATGGTTGGGTAAATAGGCACATCTTGTGCCCCCAATTGTAAAATACCAATATCGCAGATGTTCCATTCGGTGCGATTGTTCATTGAAATAATAGCTACTTTGTCATTCTTTTTAACCCCAAGGCGTAACAATCCTCTACTTATAGCATTGGCTTTGTTGATGTATTCTTCTGTAGAAGTAGCCACCCATTTACCATGGTATTTGGTAACAAGTGCATTCTCAAGTTTGTAGTTTGAAAGTTGATAATACGGAAAGTCAAAAAGTCGTTTAATGTCACTCATAGCCTATTTTTCAATTCTGCAAATTAGAAAAAAATATTCAGTTTTCTTCTAAAAAAAAGAAGCCCTTTACAGGCTTCATTTAAATACTTTATGTAAATGTAATTTATAATCTTACAATTTTGAATGTTTCCGAAATATCACCGGCGGTAAGCTTAAGAATATATAAACCGCTTAAGTGATTGCTGTAATCCAAAGTTTGAAGACCGCTATTGTTTTTTTGTAAGGCTACCACTTGACCTAATGAGTTGATAATTTCTATGGTATAATCCTCTAAGGTTGTTATAATACTTAATCTGTCTTCAACAGGATTTGGGTAAATACTAAAATATTTGGTGGATGTTTCAGTAATTGCCACTGGGGTATTCCCGTTTTTATCTTGAGAGAATACACCAAAACTGCTTAAAATAAGGGCAAGAAAAAGTAATTTTTTCATTTAGTAGGATTTTGTTTAATTGATTTGGGGGCAAATAAACGTTATTGAACGTGCTAATATACTTATTGTTACTATAGCAAGCAACATTTTATAATTTATTTCAGATTTTCAATAAAATTTGTGCTCCCTTTTCCTTATAAACAATCTACAATCTTTAAACCCTACCTACTATGTAAATTTACAAATTGAAAACCTGGACTATTTTTTTTCCAACCACTTTCGGGCATTGATAAAAGCTTCTAACCACGGGGAAACCTCGTCTTTTCTTCCTTCGGGATAGTTTGCCCAATTCCACTGAAACATGGAACGCTCAATATGGGGCATCGTAACTAAATGTCTTCCTGTTTTATCGCACAACATAGCAGTATTGTAATCACTTCCATTGGGGTTCGAGGGATACTCATTATACCCGTATTTTGCAACTATAGTATAAGAGTTCTCTGGCATGGGTAAGTTAAACTTCCCTTCTCCGTGACTAATCCAAACCCCTAAGGTTGCACCTTCCAAAGTGGATAGCATCACACTATTGTTTTTCTGGACGCTCACACTGGTAAAGGCACTTTCGTGTTTGTGCGAATTATTATGGTGCATTTTTGATAACTTCTCGTGTTCGGGATTGATGAGGTCTAATTCCAAAAATAGTTGGCATCCATTACAGATCCCCACCGAAAGGGTGTCTTCTCTTTCAAAAAACTTTTTAAGAGCCGTATTGGCTTTTTCGTTGTATAAAAATGCACCGGCCCAACCTTTGGCAGAGCCCAAAACATCGCTGTTGGAAAATCCGCCCACCGCACCAATAAATTGAATGTCTTCCAGTGTTTCGCGACCACTAATTAAATCGGTCATGTGGACATCTTTTACATCAAATCCTGCCAGATACATAGCGTGTGCCATTTCGCGCTCACTATTACTTCCTTTTTCTCGAATAATGGCAGCCTTTAACTTTCTATCTTCTTTTTTCCAAGTGGCAGAAGCAGGTAATTTTCCGTCGAAATGCGGAGGGAATTGATACGTAAGCGGCTGATTTTTATAATTTTTGTATCGCTCTGTCGCTACGTTATTTGCCGTTTGTTTTTGGTCTAATAAATACGAAGTTTTGTACCAAGTGTCTCTTATTTCAGAAATGGTAAAACTGAATTGCTCTTCTCCATTTTTAAGTTGAAGCATATCAGATTCAGTAACGGTTCCAATGTTAAAATAATTGATATTTTTTTCTGAAAGAAGCCTTTCAACTTCAGCATTATTTGAAGCTTGGAATACCACACCGCAATTTTCAGAAAAAAGTAATTTTATGGAATCGCTTTCACCCAATCCTGAAAGGTCTATTTTGGCACCCAAATTTACATCGGCAAAACACATTTCAAGCAGCGTAGTTATGAATCCTCCGGATGCGATATCGTGTCCGGCCACTATTTTTTCTTCAGAAATTAATTGCTGAAGGGTATTAAAAACGGTTTTAACATAGGAAGCATTTTTAACCGTTGGAACTTCATTTCCAATCACATTTAAAATTTGTGAAAAAGAAGAACCGCCTAGTTTATAATTATCTTCAGAAATATTAATGCAATAAATG
>JAGQZA010000048.1 GCA_020435805.1 Flavobacteriaceae bacterium | reverse complement strand
CAATATCGCACGTAGCACCAGCCTCTTGCATATGGTATCCCGAAATAGAGATAGAGTTAAATTTGGGCATATTTTTACTGGTGTATTTAAAAATATCACCAATAATTCTCATAGAGGGAGTAGGTGGGTAAATGTAGGTATTACGTACCATAAACTCCTTTAAAATATCGTTTTGAATGGTTCCTGAAAGAGCTTCGGGAGCCACGCCTTGCTCTTCTGCAGCAACAATGTAGAAAGCCATGATGGGGAGCACTGCACCGTTCATGGTCATGGAAACACTCATTTTATCCAACGGAATTTGATTGAATAAGATTTTCATATCCTCCACACTATCAATGGCTACTCCTGCTTTTCCTACATCACCCACCACCCGTTCGTGATCGCTGTCATAACCTCGATGGGTGGCTAAATCAAAAGCTACGGAAAGCCCTTTTTGTCCGGCGGCAAGATTTCTTCGATAAAATGCATTACTGTCTTCGGCAGTAGAAAAACCTGCATATTGGCGAATGGTCCAAGGTTTTTGAACGTACATAGTAGGATAAGGCCCTCGAAGATTGGGTGCTATACCGGCTACGAAATTGAGATGCTCCACATTTTGGAGGTCCTTTTCAGAGTAATTGGATTTTATGGTAATTCCCTCTGCCGTAGATATTTCAGTCATCGATGCAGGGGTGCCCGAAAATGTTTTTTTGAGGGTTATATGTGCCACATTTTTCCTGCCCATGTTTACTTGGATTCTGGTAAATCGTAATTGATAAGGTATTGGTAATAGGCATCAAGCATCATATACATGGCTAGGTAGCTGTCATTTACAATTTTTTGCACATCTTCTCGCATAGGTTCAGCAACCATTTCAGGTGATAAGTAATTTACCTTTAGAAGGCTTAGCAAGCGAGCTTTTACATCTTCATCGGTAATATTTTCAAAGAGACAACTTACATATTCGTGGTGGTAATTAAGATTGGATTTTGCATTTCCGGTGGTCCAAAGGCCATCAATTTGTTTTAACTTTTTTAAAAGTTGCAAGGAATGAGGAGATACAATTTCATCAAACTTTGCTTCTCCGGAAAATCCAAAATATACAAATTTCATATATGCCTCTACATAATAATTTGAAGACCCTTTTGCATAATCGCTGTGCTTGTTATAATAAGCGGCTATATCTTCTTGAAAGCTGTACAAAGCCTCGTGCATCAACGCCTTATCGGCTCCCGGGCAATCTACTAATTGTGGTTTGTCTTGGTATTTGTATTCCAAAGGTTCTTCACAACTTACAATCGATGCGACAAAGAGGGTAAGTACTAAAAATTTAAGTGTTTTCATGCTCCAATCGTTCTTTTTCTAGGGTTTCTGAAATTCTTTTTTCTATAATAGGTTCAATAATGGTCTTTCTAGGTTTTGTTTTTACAAAAGGATATAATTCTAAATTTTCATTCATGGTATCTTGCTGATTTTGGTACTTGTTGGTTCCAATCAAAATTAATTTACCGGTATCAAACCATTCTTGTTCCTTTTGGGCGCTTTCCTTAATTTTTTTCTGAATAGTACCTTCTTTTAGCAGCTTTAAAAAACCCCCGCCTTTTTCAATTTCTTTAAAAACCTCCAAAGCCCTTTCGGCAAGTTCTTCGGTTAATTTTTCAATATAATAACTACCATCTGCAGGGTTTGAAACGGTATCGAAATAACTTTCAGCTTTTAAGATAAGCAGTTGATTTCTGGAAATTCGCTCCCCAAATTCATTGCTTTTATGATACAAGACATCGTAAGGAAGGTTACAAATAGCATTGGCACCCCCCAGCACGGCGCTCATAGATTCGGTAGTTGTGCGGAGCATATTTACATTGTAATCATACAGTGTTTTATTTCGCTTGCTGGGGTAGGCTAAGAGATGACAAGTTTCAGAAAAACCGTATTCCGAAGCAAGCGTTGCATACAGTAAACGGAGTGCTCTAAGCTTGGCAATTTCAAAAAAGTAATTGCTGCCCACCGCCACTTTAAAAGTTATTTCAAGATTTTTATGATGCTGAAAATGATTTAAATATTCATTGGCATGAGCCAAACCATACGCCAATTGCTGCACTATATTGGCCCCTGCATTTTGATATAACGAAGTATCTATACTCAGGATATTTTCAGAAGGATATTTTGAGATGATTTCTTCTAAAATTTGATGGTCTTTTTCCAAAGAATGAAACCAATTTCCCTCTTCACAAAGGTGCCCAATGAGGTCTAAATTATAAAAAACAGTTGCTTTTTTTAATTGCAGCCAAGGGATGATTGTTTTTAAAAAAGCGAGGTCTAAAAACTTAAAATGAAAATAGATTGCTGCTTTTTCAAAAGGAAAGCCTAAAAACACTTTTTCCCACGCAAAAGGCTTTTCAGCAGATACATACACCGACTCCGCACCACGACTAACAGCCTCTAACATGAGATGATTGCTTATGGTTTCATCATCAATAAAAATGTGTTGCGCCACATCCCAATGGGAAGGATGCCCCGGAATTATAATTTGCTCATTTTTAAAATCGTCTGGGTGGTAAAAAGGACGTACATGAATACCTTCCAGGCTTTGCCAAACAAGCGTTTCATTATAATCGGCTCCATTAAGGTCTGCCTGTATTTTTTGTTTCCATTGCTTAGCCGAAACCGGATTAAATTCTGAAAAAAGAGAGTTACTCATGGTCATTTTCATTTTTTATACTATCCTCGTGTTGAATAATATAAATGTCTTCGTTTTCGCGTTTTAAATAATAGTGTTCTCGTGCATATTTTTCAATTTCATCGCTGTCATTCATTTTTTCGATGAAGGCTTTATCGTTTTTTATCTCTTCTTCATAGAATGTTTTGCTTTTTTCCAGCGCATCAATATCGTCGTTCAATTCTTTATGAATAAAATAGGAATTGGTGTCGAAAAAAATCATCCAAACCAAAAAGAGCAAAAGTATAAGCACATATTTATTGCTTATAAACCGAAACCACTTGTTCTTTTTTAAGGCTGAAAATTTCATTCAGGTAAAATTACGATAATCTTTGATGAATAATATTTCGAATCAACTTTACAGCTACCGTATTATATCGGTTGGTTGGGATTATAATGTCTGCATATTCTTTGGTAGGTTCTATAAACTGCTGGTGCATAGGTTTTAAGGTACTTTGGTAGCGATTAAGCACCTCGTTTAAATCCCTTCCCCGTTCTGAAATATCCCTCTTTAACCTTCGTATTAACCGTTCATCGCTGTCTGCATGTACATATAATTTCACGTCAAACATTTCCCGAATTTCCGGATGTGTGAGGATTAAAATTCCCTCTACAATAACCACTTTTTTAGGAAACGTTTTAAGTGTTTCTTTGGTTCTATTGTGCTCTACAAAAGAATAGATAGGTTGGTCTATGGCATTGCCTTTACGTAATTCTTTTAAATGCTTTACCAACAACTCAAAATCGATGGCTTTTGGGTGGTCAAAGTTTATTTTTTCCCTTTCAGTATAGCTTAAATGGCTGGTGTCGTGGTAATAAGAATCTTGCGAAAGGATACACACTTCGTCTTTGGGGAGTTCTTCCACAATTTGCTGTACAACGGTCGTTTTTCCACTACCTGTTCCTCCGGCAATACCAATAATGAGCATAGATTTTTGTTTAGTACAAAGGTAGCAATGATAGGTGAATTATTCTTTTAAAACTTTTGAAACTTCTTCTTCGGTTACCATTTCTTTTTGGGTATTTCCCCAAGAATTCATTACATAATTTAGCACATCGGCCACTTCTTGATTCGTTAACCCCATAGGTGCCATGGTGTTGTTGTAAGATTTTCCATTGACTTTAATTTTTCCATTTTGACCAAATTTTACAGCATGGATACTCTCGGTTCTTTTTTCAATGAGCCAATTTGATTTTGCCAAAGGCGGAAAGGTGGCAGGAACCCCTAATCCATTTGCCATGTGGCATTGCACGCAGAAATCGGAGTAAATAATTTCTCCACGATCTATACTTTCTTTTAAAGGGTCTTGTGTTGAAATAGCTTCAGATTCATTTAAATAGATTGCTATATTCTTCTTTTCTGAAGAATTACAGGCAATAAAGAAGTATGTTAGTAAAATAAGCGAATATTTACTTTTCATATTAATTTGGCATTAATCGAACTATTCCTTGTCCTTCTAAAGCAATGTAAATATAACCATCGGGGCCCATTTTTACATTTCTTACCCGACCTATTCCTTCGGCAATCTTTTCTCTGCCAACCACCTTATTTCCCTCTAATTTTACCAATTCTACGTAATTAAATTTCAAAGAACCTACCAGTAAATGGCCTTCCCAATACGGATATTTATTACCAGTAATGAAGTCCATTCCACATGGAGCAATGGAAGGCACCCAATAATGTATAGGTTGCTCCATTCCTTCTTTTTCTGTAATTTCAGTAAACTTTGTACCACTATAATTTACGCCATAGCTAATTACGGGCCAACCATAGTTTTTTCCTTTCTGAATAATATTAATTTCATCCCCTCCTTTAGGGCCATGTTCGTGTTCCCAAATTTCTCCGGTTTTGGGGTGTTTTACTAAGCCTTGCGGATTTCTATTTCCATAGGCAAAAATGGCTTTTTTGGCATTTGGGATATTTACAAAAGGATTATCCTCAGGGATGCGACCGTCATCATGTAGTCTATAAATTTTTCCACAGTCTCGAGTTATATCTTGCGGATTGGTATCTCGATCCCCTCTTTCTCCAATCGAAAAATATATGTAACCATCATTGTCAAACACAATTCGAGAGCCAAAGTGTTGTCCTCGGGTGCTATTGGGCTCTGCTTTGTATAAAGATGCTATATGTGTAAGGCTATTTCCTTCGAGTTTTGCACGTATTAATTTTGTGTTTCCACCATCTCCTTGGCCTTCTGTAGAAGCATAGGTTATATATATCCATCCATTTTCGAGGTATTTAGGGTGCAGGGCAATGTCTAAAAGCCCTCCTTGCCCTCGATTATAAACTTGAGGAACATTTTGAATTTCTATTTTTTGACCATCTTTAAAGTGGATAATTTCACCACTTTTTTCTGTTATAAGCATACTGCCATCCGGAAGCCAGGTCATTCCCCATGGATTACTAAGATTTTCCACTACCTTTTCAATTGCATACGATGGTTCTGGACTATTGGAAACCGCAAGTTTTGTTTTATTCGGATTTGTGGTACACGACAAAAAACTTATTAAAAACAGTATTAGAATAATAGGATTATTCATAGCATTTCTTTTGGTAAAAGATAGCAAAAATGTTTGAAAAAAAATAAAAAGGGATATATTTGCAAACCCAATTCGGGATGTGGCGTCCCACTTCAGCGGGAGTAGCGTATTCCGCCATAGGCGGAATGGTCGCTATAAAATATGGAGCATTTTGTATATATCATATGGAGCGAGAAAATTGGGAAGTATTACTGCGGAGAATCCAATAATGTTGAAGCACGATTGGCAGTTCATAACAGAGGAGGCTGTATTTATACAAAAAAAGGGATACCGTGGATTTTGATAAAAATATTTGTAGTTTCCAATCGAAGTGAAGCTAGAAATCTTGAAAAGAGAATAAAACAAAGAGGTATTAAGAGGTTTCTCTTAAATACTGAATAACTTCGGGATGTGGCGCAGCCTGGTAGCGTACACGCATGGGGTGCGTGTGGTCGCTGGTTCGAATCCAGTCATCCCGACTAAGAAAAAGCAGAACTAATGTTCTGCTTTTTTTGTTTGAGCAAGACATAAACTTGTTTCTTGTCTATGCGAAAACAAAATATAGAAAAGTGTCAACTTTTCTGCTTTTACTTAAGTCTTTTTCTATTTCTGGATCACCGTAGGTAATCCAGTCATCCCGACTAAAAAAAGAGGCTGTCTAAAAAGGAAAGAAAATTGTCATTTTGATGAATATCAAAATCTTATAGCATTATAAATCAACACTATAAGATTCCAAATCAAGTTTGGAATGACAAAAACACACTTTTTAGACGGCCTCTTTTTTATACAGCGGTAATTTAAAATTAAGACAAATCATCGATTTGAAAGTAATATATTTGTTCTTCAAAAAAACAAAACTCTTAGCTTCATGGAATTTTTATCGAACCCGGATATTTGGATTGCCTTCTTTACGTTATGTGCCTTGGAAATTGTTTTAGGGATAGACAACCTCATTTTTATTTCCATTTTAGCGGGGAAATTGCCCAAAGAACAACAACGAAAAGGACGACAAGTAGGCTTAAGCCTTGCGTTGTTAATTAGAATTGGGTTGTTGTTTTCAATTTCATGGATTATGGGGTTGACCTCCGATATTTTTTCGGTATTTAACAAAGGAATTTCGGGCAGAGATCTCATCCTTATTTTGGGAGGGCTTTTTTTAATTTACAAAAGTGTGAAGGAAATTCACGAAAAGATGGAGTCTAAAGATGAAGCCATTGTTCCGAAGGTAAAAAAGGTAACCTTTCAAGGCGTTGTAACCCAAATTGTACTTATTGATATTGTTTTTTCTTTTGACTCTGTAATTACTGCCGTTGGAATGGCAGACCACATAAGCGTTATGATTGCTGCTGTAATTGTTTCCATGATTATCATGATGTTAATTGCCGGAAAACTAAGCGATTTTGTAAACCGTAATCCTACCATTAAAGTATTGGCGCTAAGCTTCCTTTTAATGATTGGAACCGCCCTCATTGCAGAAGGAGTCGATTTTCATATTCCTAAAGGATATATTTATTTTTCTATGGCTTTTGCGGTTATTGTAGAGATTATTAATATAAGAATAGGTTCAAGGAAGGCTACTCCATAACACTTCGCCCGGATACTATTTTTTTTATTGTTTTTGAATCAATTTTAAGGAACTGACCATCGTCATATTTTATCCTGCAGTAGGGTATTAATTTTACTACATCATAAAAAAACAAACTCATGAAAAAAATACTTGTTCCCATAGATTTTTCAAACCATTCTGAATATGCCCTAGAGGTAGCAGCAACACTTGCCAAAAAGCATCAAGCAGGAATTGTAGCCCTTCATATGATGGGTTTATCGGAAGCGGTAATTAATAAAGAGGATTCCAAAGATATGATGGAAGCTATGTTTTATATGAAACTAGCCGAAAAACGTTTCGATGAATTTTTGGACAAGGAGTATTTAAAAGGTATTTCTCTTGAAACTACGGTTCAAAATTATAAACACTTTAATGAGATTGACAGCGTAGCGCACGAGTTTCATTGCGATTTAATTGTCATGGGATCTCACGGAAGCAGCGGACTTAAAGAGATTTTTGTAGGTTCTAATACTGAAAAAGTGGTGCGAACCTCAGAAGTTCCTGTTTTGGTGGTAAAACATAAAGTAAAAGAAATAGCATTAAATACCATAGTACTGGCTTCAAATTTTGATGAAGAAGGAATCGTGGCTTTCCGAAAAGCAAAAAAATTGGTAGATTCTTTAGGAGCCACATTGAATTTGGTTTTTGTAAATACGCCGGGCGATGGTTTTAGAAGTACAAAAGAAATTACGGCAAAAATGAATTCTTTTATTGAAGCTTCAAAAGTGCAACAAGAATTTAATACAAACGACATTACCATTTATAATGCTTACACGGTAGAGGAAGGGGTATTTGAGTTTAGCAATAGTATTAAGGCCGATGCCATTGCCATGCCTACCCACGGTCGTAAAGGGATTGCTCATTTCTTTTCGGGAAGTATTAGTGAAGATTTGGTAAACCATTCAAGGTTACCAGTAATTACATTGAAAATGTAGTTATTTTGTTTTTAGTTGTTGATGAAAAAGTCGAAGTTTTTAAAACTTCGACTTTTTTATTGTGTTTTAATCAGTTCAATTCCGTTAGAAGTTCCTATTCTACTTACCCCATTAGCAATATATTCAATGGCTTCCTTTCCAGATTTTATTCCACCGGAAGCTTTAATTTTTACATGGGTACTTAGGGTATTTCTCATTAACAAAATATCTTTTAAAGTGGCACCTCCGGTACCAAATCCTGTAGAAGTTTTTACATAATCTGCTCCGGCTTTTTCAGCAATAGTACACGCTAATTTTTTTTCTTCGTCGGTAAGGTAGCAAGTTTCAATAATTACTTTTAGAACTTTGTTTCCAATCGCTTTTTTTACGGAAGCAATTTCTTCACGCACATTTTTAATTAATCCAGCTTTCAAAAAGCCAATATTTATTACCATATCTATTTCATCGGCTCCTTCGTGAATACATTTTTTAGCTTCACATATTTTTGCTTCAGCACTCATGGTTCCTAAAGGGAAGCCAATGGTAGCGGCTACTTTTACCCGCTCAAATTGGAGTAATTCTACCGCTAGGTGTACATAACAACTATTAACACATACCGCATAAAATTGATGCTCAATAGCTTCTGCACACAGTGTTGAAATATCCTTTGGCGTTGCCGTGGGTTTTAAAAGGGTATGATCTATAAATTGATTGAGCAACATGAATTAGAAATGACTTTGAACGAGCTGCACTAACTCGTGTTTTTGTAAAACTCCAGACTGCCTCCACACTTGCTTCCCATCTTTATAAAGTATGAGTGTAGGAACTCCCATGACTTGATATTTTGAGGCAAGGGCTTGGTTTTTATCGACATCAATTTTTATAATTTTTATTTCGTCACCAAGTTCATCTTTTACCTGTTTTAATATGGGAGCCAGCATTTTGCAAGGCCCGCACCAGTCGGCAGAAAAATCTACTAATACTAATTTTTGAGATGAAATAATATTATTAAAACTACTCATAATGAAGCTTTAAGTGGATTTAAATTATAACGTCTTAAAACAGGTAATAATTTTTCCAGCGGAACAACAATAGAGTATTCTCCTGTATAAGCCGGACAAATAACACAATCTTCAAAATAGAATTCAACCGAATGATCATCTACTACAAAGTTATTTTTGTATTTAAAAAAATCGTCTTGGGTAACTTCCCAGCAATCATAAAAGAGTTCTCCTGTTTTTACTTTTTCAAAGATAGTTTCATTTACAATTTTTCGAAGCTCTTCTTCACTTCCTTCGTTAAAAAAGTCCTCATATTTCATAAAAACGCCACGTTCCAAATCGAAATTTAAACAATCAAATGTAAATGAAGGATGCATGGCGCCACTATAATAATTCTCTTTATAAAACAGCACGCTTACCAGCTGTTCATTTACATTATAAATTTTATAGTTAACAATACGCTTCTCTCTGGTTTGGTGAATGCGTAAGGTATCGCACAACAATTCTTTATCTTCAAGAATTTGGGCTTCCACTTCCTTTACATTTAGGTATTTTTTTGAGATATACTCATTAAAATTAACGTAAGTAGGTTTTAAATTTTCATTTAAATATGGGTATTGAAAATCCAAAACATAAAAGTCGCTTTCTTTGTAAAAATCTTTATCTACAAGTAATTTTTCAAGCTGTTGTTTTTCGTCGGGTTTTTTGATAAGCTCCTTTCGTTTAAACTCAATGTTTTCAAGTTGTTGAATATCTTTCTCGTTTTGAGTAACTTCAATAGAGTCTATTACTTGGCTTGTTTTTATCTCGCCATCCTCTATTGGAGTTTCTTTTTGAGAATCATTTTTACAACCCAAAAGCAAGAATATTGAGGTAACCCCTACAATGATCTTTTTCATAATAGCGTATTTATTTTTTAAATAACAATTCAATTTTTCCTAATAAAATTAATTCACTTTTGTTTGTTCCTGAAAAGGCTTCGGCAATAGTAGCTGCCGTTTTTAGTATTAATTCTTTTCGTTTGGAAGTAAAAAGGGTAGGATGTTGTTTGTAGAAATCTTTAAAACTTTCAAAACAGGTATCTGCATCTATGCTTTCATAATCCAGCCAATCGAAAACAATTTCCATTTGATACGAAGCATCAACACCATATTCGTCTTTAAAATCATCAAGGTTTTTCCAATATTTAGATACCATGGTATGCAAGGCCTCGTATTCACTTTTTCGAATAATTTTATCTGCCGCAGCAACTGCAAAAAAAAGCTCCCCCGTTTTTTGATAAAATTGCAATTCACTTTTGTTAAGATGTTCCATAGTACAAGTGTTTTAAAACTTAAAAGTAACCAACCGCATGATGGTATTTTATGATTAAAATCAGTTCCATTTTTTTATTAAAAATGGCTATTTTTGGGAAATGGACTTTTACGGAAAAGAAAATGGTTTATTCGATCTTTTAACCGAAACAATTTCTGAAGGAATTGTTATCGTAAATGCACAGCAAAACATAGTTACCGTAAACGATACTCTTGCACAGCTTTTTGGTTATGAAAAAGAAGAATTGATTAACCGCCCCTTAAAAACCTTAATCCCCCAAAAATACCATCATGGGCACCACACTCAAGTGGATCGATTTTTTAATGATTCTGAAAAACGAATCATGGGCCAAGGGAGAGAACTATTTGGAATGCGTAAAGATGGTTCTTTATTTCCTGTAGAAGTAGGACTTAAACCTTTTGACGCAAATGGGCATTTGTGCGTTTTGGCCATGGTCATTGATATTACCCTTCAAAAAAAGCACGAGCAAGAGTTAAAAAATTTGAATAACCAACTGGAAGAAAAAGTACTGGAACGTACCCAAAGGCTTCAGGAAATTGTGATACAACTTGAAAATAAAATTGAAAAAAGAAAAGAGGCCGAAAACAAAATAAAAGAATCTTTACGTAAAGAACGGGAGCTTAACGATTTGAAAACGAAGTTTTTATCTTTGGTTTCGCATGAATTTAAAACCCCGTTAAGCGGTATTTTATCGTCCACGTCACTTATTGGGAAATACCAAACAACAGAACAACAAGATAAGCGGGAAAAACATATAAAAACCATTACAAGCAAGGTAAAATACTTGAATAATATTTTGGACGATTTCCTTTCGGTAGAACGTTTGGAAACAGGCAAAGTTAATTACAAGGTCACTTTGTTTCCGTTGAGCAAAGTAATAAACGAGGTAATTTACAATGCTAATATGTTGCTTAAAGAAGGCCAGTTTATAAACTACCCAGAAGGAATTGACGATATAGAAATTAATTTTGATGAAAAAGTATTGGAGTTGGTACTTACCAATTTGGTAAATAATGCCATAAAATATTCTCCGGAAAATACAATGATAAATTTAATGGTTGAGATTGCCAAAAATCAACTTAAAATAACGGTTGCAGACCAAGGAATTGGCATTCCCGAAAAAGAGCAAAAGTTTATATTCAACAGGTATTTTAGAGCAGAAAATGCACTGTTAAATCAAGGAACAGGTATTGGCTTAAATATAGCCAAGAGTCATTTGGAAAACCTTGGGGGAGGTATTACTTTTACCAGCAAAGAAAATAAAGGAAGCTCCTTTATAGTGGAAATCCCAATGATACATTAGCTCATGAGTACCATTCTTATTATTGAAGACGATATCGCTTTACGAGAAAATACGGCAGAATTGCTTGAGCTGGAAGGCTACAAAATAATAACCGCCCCTAATGGTAGAATAGGGATAGAAAAAGCATCTAAAGAACTTCCACAACTTATTATTTGCGACATCATGATGCCTGAGGTTGATGGTTATGGAGTTCTGGAAAAGTTATCGCAACAACCCGAAACACAACATATTCCATTCATTTTTTTATCAGCAAAAACAGAGCATAAAGAAATACGAAAAGGAATGGATTTAGGAGCCGATGATTACCTTACAAAGCCCTGCGAAGAGCAAGAACTCGTTAGTGCTGTAGAAAGCAGATTGGCCAAAGCCCAACTACTTTCCAAACAAATAGAAGCACAACTGGCAACAGATACTACTGATGAGGGTTTGCGAAACTTAAATGAACTGAAGAACTTTTTTGATGACAATGGCGAAATCCTTTCCTTTGGTAAAGGCGAAACAATCTACAAAGAAGGAAAAAACTCCAATTACATCTATCTAATTTTAAAGGGAATTGTAAAAACCCATAAAATGGATGAAAGTGGAAAAGAACTTATTACGGCTTTGTATAAACCCGATGATTTCTTGGGCTTTACCTCATTTGAAGAAAATGTACCCTACCAAGAATCTGCAACGGTTGTGGAAAGTGTTGAAGTAGCAGTAATTTCGAAACAAGATTTAAAAGAAATCTTAGGAAAAAGTAAAGATGTAACCTTAGAATTGGTAAACGTACTTACCGAAAATCTTTCTGAAATAAAAGATCAATTATTGCAAATGGCCTATAGTTCGGTTCGTAAAAAAACCGCGCAAACCATACTTCAATTTGTTAAAATACTGAATAAAAAACCTCACGAAAGCATTAAAATTTCTCGATACGATTTGGCCAATGTAGCAGGAATCGCTACCGAAAGCTTAATACGTACCCTCTCCGGTTTTAAAAAGGAAGGGCTTATAGAAATTGAAGGAAGAAATATAAAAGTACTCGATATAAAATCCCTTCAGCGTATGGAATAATGGTGTAAACTGATAATTATCATTCTTTCTCCTGGTTCGCCCTTTTATTTTTGACCTTGAAAGTAAAAGGTATGCAACAAATTCTTTTTCCTACCGATTTTTCTGAAAATTCGTGGAATGCGATACAATATGCCTTTGCCTTTTTTCAAGGAAAATCATTAGATTTTCATTTTTTGCATGTAGGTTTTCAAACCAGTGCAGACGATCTTGAAAACGATTTGCATACCCATGGAGTTTCGTTAAAAACTTCAGAATCTAAAGGAGTGCTTTCAAAATTGATAGATTTAAAAGAAAAAATTCAACTGCTATTTCCAAATCACAAACACCGTTTACATACGCATTTTGAAAATTCCTTGTTTATTGAAGGAATTAGAAAAGTAGTTAAAAACGAAGAAATAGATTTAATAATTATGGGCACCAAAGGCGCATCGGGAATTAAAGAGGCGACTCTGGGAAGCCATGCCGGCGCCGTCATTACCCGTGTAAAATGCCCCACCCTCATTGTCCCGGAAAAAGCAAGTTTTAAAAATCCGGCGACGATTGCGTTTCCTACCGATTTTAATATGCCTTATAAAAATAGAGTTTTAAAAACACTGCAATTTTTCGCCGCATATCACCACGCTACCATCAAGATTTTACGGGTAGTAAGAAAAGGAGGATCTCTTGAAGAAGACCAAATAAAAAATAAAGAAATTTTAACCGATGCTTTACAAAGCAATCCTCATAGTTTTCACTGGATAGAAAGCCCAGAGCTGGAAAAAGGATTGCAAGACTTTGTAGATTCTATGGAGATAGACATTATTGCCATGGTGGGTAAAAACCTTAATTTTTTTCAACGCTTACTCTTTAAACCTAAAGTGTCTAAAATAAGCTACCACACAAAAATCCCCTTTTTAGTACTTCACGAGTAAGCATTTCTTTGCCCATTGGTTCTTTGTAAAGTACTGATATTTATCATTCTTTTTGATATAATTCTTCTTTAGGTTTGGAAATATAATAGCTAAATGTTCTGCTATGAAAAAAATATTAATTCCAACAGATTTTTCAAGAAATGCTTGGGATGCTATAGCGTATGCCGTAGATTTATTTCAACATGTTCCTTGCCAGTTTTACATACTAAATGTCTATAATTTTGCCAATTTTGCTACAGATAACCTTTTGGTGCCACAGTTAGATGCATCGTTAATTAATTCTTTTAAGGAACGGTCTGAAAAAGGGCTTGAAAAG
>JAGQZA010000047.1 GCA_020435805.1 Flavobacteriaceae bacterium | reverse complement strand
CAATTAAATCATCGCTAAGAGGCATGATTTTATTTCTAAGGGAATCGAATAAATGTCCTGCCAGTTTTTCTTCTGTTAATTCTGAAATTACATGCTGTGCCAAATCGGGTCTTCCTACATCCCCTATAAACAAGGTATCCCCTGTGATAATGCCATGTTCTTTTCCGTTTTCATCTATTAAAAGATAGGTGGTGCTTTCCATGGTATGCCCCGGGGTGTGAATGACTTTTACTTTGTAATCTCCCACAATAAAAATTTGATTGTCCTCTGCAACAATAGCATCAAATCCTGGTTTGGCAGTAGGGCCATACACAATTTTGGCTCCTGTTTTTTTGTTGAGGTCTAAGTGCCCGCTTACAAAGTCTGCATGAAAATGCGTTTCAAAAACATATTTAATGTTGGCTTTGTCTCGTTTAGCTCTTTCAATATAGGGCTGAACTTCACGTAATGGGTCGAAAATTGCAGCTTCGCCGTTGCTTTCAAGATAGTATGCGGCGTGTGCTAAACATCCGGTATATATTTGTTCTACATTCATAATGATGAAATTTAATGTTATTTGTAGCTAAGATATAACACATTGAAATTGTTCACAGTAACATAAGTTACAGAGACCTTATTTGGTAAATTCTTTGAAAATAATATAGACCCCCATAATAAGGACAAACCAGCCAAATCCTTTTTTAAGTTTTTGACCGTCTATAAATTTATTGAGCCATACACCAATAAAAATTCCTATTACTGAAATTAATGTAAAGGCCAATAAAAAATTCCAATCTATTTCAAGAGTTTCAATATCGCCAATAAAGCCTATAAGTGATTTTATAGCGATGATTAATAGAGAGGTTGCCACTGCTTTTTTCATAGGGAGTTTTGCAAGCAGCACAAGTGCTGGAATAATTAAAAACCCACCTCCTGCACCTACAATACCGGTTAAGGTACCTACTACAAGCCCTTCAACAATAATTAAAGGATAGTTGTATGAAACAGTCCCTTCCTTTTCAGTGGTAGAAGTTACTTTTTTATCCCGAATCATAGAAAAAGAAGCTATCAGCATGATGATGGCGAAGAAAATCATAATGGCGATATTCTTAGTAAGCATAAAACTACCCAAACTGAAGAGTTCTTCCGGAATGGAGGGGACTAAGTATTTTCGGGCGACATACACGGCTATAAAAGCAGGTATTGAAAAAACGATGGCCGTCCTGAAATCGATTAATTTTTTTTGAATATTTTTTACAGCTCCCACCAATGCAGAGACACCCACTACAAAAAGAGAGTAAGCGGTTGCGGTTACCGGATTGATATAAAACAAATAAACGAGAACTGGAACTGTTAAAATAGAACCTCCACCACCAATTAAGCCCAATACAATTCCTATGAGTAAGGCTCCAAAATATCCTAAAACTTGCATGGCATCCATAATGTGTACTTGATAAACAAAACTATAACTATCATATAGCTTTGCCTGTAACAAAGGTTACAAAAGCAATTTTAAGAGATGAATACTTCAATACTATTTCTATTTAATTTAATTTTCCCCAGTTTTTCCAAATTCTTTAAAAGTCTTGAAATAACCACCCTTGAGGTATGTAGCTCATACGCTATTTCTTGATGCGTAGCATGAATTATGGTATCATTAGAAATTTTTACTTTGTCGTGAAGGTATTTAAATAATCGTTCGTCCATTTTCAAAAAAGCGATACTATCAATAGTTTCCAGCATTTCTTTAATTCTATTGTGATAGCTTTCAAAAACAAAGTTTCTCCAGGTTCTATATTTTCCGGTCCATTCCTCCATTTTTCGAATAGGAATCATAACCAATTTGGTATCTAATTCTGCCACGGCCCTTATTTCACTTTTTGTTTGCCCTAAGCAACAGTTAAGGGTCATGGCACAGGTGTCGCCACGTTCTAAGAAATAAAGTAACAACTCGTCTCCTTCGTGGTCTTCTCTCAAAATTTTTATGGCTCCGGAGATAAGTAAAGGCATTGATTTTATGTACTCGCCTATGTCTATTAAAGTAAACCCCTCGGGGACGTCTTTAAACGTGCCTACTTGATTAATCTCTTCAAGCAATTCATTTTCAAACAAATGTCCATAGCTATTTTTAAGTTCTTGTATCATACCTTGTAAATAATTCAATAAATATAAAAAAAGCCCCTTTAAAAGGGGCTTTATAAACAGATTTTACTGCACTTAATTTTTCAATAGTTTTTTGGTAATTGTTCCAGCTTCGGTTTTAATGGTTACAAAGTAAATACCTTCGGTATAGTTTGCTACATTAAGGCTTAAAGTAGATTGAACCGTTACATCTTGTTTCAACTGAGAAATAATTTGACCTAAACTATTAGCAACAGTTATTTCAGTTTTTCCTGAAAAGGTTTTACCAAAATAAATGGATACCACTTCTGAAGCCGGATTAGGATACATAGCAATTTGGCTGGAAACAAAATTAGGGTTGGAAAGTGCTCCATCGATATTAATGTTGTCAATGTGAGTACTATTTCCATAGCCATTAATATTCACAAATCGGAAGAAAGCCGTTTCTCCTGCATAAGGGCTTAAATCGATAGACTCCAATCTCCAATCATTTGGAGTGCTGGGAGCCCAGTTGTTTGTGGTATTATAATCCGGAAGGGTAGATAACTCCAAATCGGTTTTTTCATAAATGGTGGTAAATGTACTACCACAGTCGGTAGAAATTTCTACCCGCAAGGTATCATATAAAGTTGCAGAGTATTGTGCTTTTGCCAGCGCGAACTCTAATACTGGAGCGGTAATGCCGGACAAATCAAAATACTCGGTAACCAAATAATCTTCTTCTCCGGGAGCATTATAATTGTAATTATCAATATGAGCGGCTCTGGTAAGATTTCCGTCAATACCTGCAATATTTGCTCTAGATTGCCAAGTAATATCGCTATCTGGGTTTTCAATAAACCAACCAACAGGAGGGACGTCATTAACCTCAAACGTTTCTTCAAATGGGGTTGCTGTTGCTTCCGTTTGGGCGTAAAAATCTAATGTTTTTTCATCGTTTGATGAATTTTGATCTCCTGCGAGTGTTACATACGATGTCAATGTGTAGTTTCCATTAGAACTAATGGTAACCGGAGTAGCAAATTCGTGAGTGACTTGGTCTCCAGAATTTAAAGTTCCTGTATAGGTTTCATCTACCACAGCACCTCCGGAAAGTTGATAGCTTACCGTAAAATTGCTTTGAGGATCAATACCTGTATTAGTAATATTTACTGAAACAATAGTACCTGAAGAACCACCGCATGCCCCTGAAAAATCTCCGGGATTGTTATTAATGGAAGTTAACTCCATGTCATTCAATAATGAACAATTTAAAAGTCCTCCGGGATGAATGGAAGCAATAAGCCTCTTGGTTTTCCAACCAGCAGTATTGTTTTTTGCTACTATGGAATACCACAATGGGTCGCTTGCATTTGCAATAGGAACAGAAATTGAATTTGTTGCACTAGTACCGGCTATTTCCATGTATTTGGCTCCAAGAATATACAAGTCATAACTTTCTGCGCCCGGAATAGCATTCCAGTTAAAGACCGCTTGGGTAGGACAAACTTGGGTTAAGGTTAGTCCGGTTACTTGATCTGCTATAGAAAAGGTTCCGTCACTTTCATCTGAAAAAGCACCACTGGTAATTCTAATTTTTGCTTCTCCAGTTAAGCTGTTTGGAACCGTCCAGTTTACGTTTGTTACAGTATTGGCAACAGTGGTAATAGGATTCCAAGTACCTCCATTGTTAGTAGAATATTCAAGAGTAAAACCGGCAATAGTATTAATTGCATCCCAGTGAATTGTTTCTTGTTGCCCAGGGACAAAACTTTCCCCATCATTAGGATACGTTAAAGTTAAATTGTCTTGAATAATTTCGTAAACAATATAATAGCTTTGAGGACCTACAGGAACATTGAATCCTGTAACGTCTAAATCATAGTTTCCGGCCGCAGGATTATTGATTAACACCTGCTCCACGTTATTTAAATGATCAGGGCCATGGGTAGCGGGAAGATCTAATAAAGTAGGATCGGGCGTAGAGTCAAGAACCCATGGTAGCTCTGTATTGCTTGAAGGATCTGTTACCACTAAGTCTAAATCATTTACTAAAGCAGGAGAGGCTCCCGGAGTAGCAGCAGCATCACTCCAATATAGCATGAAACGAACTTGTGTTGTCCCTGTAGGAACATTTATGGTATGTGTATTTGTACTTCCTTGCGTAATATCGTCAGATAAATAACGGCCATCTTCAATTAACATTCCGGCGCGCAGGGCATTTACAAGACCCCATCCAAATTTAAAATCGGGTCCCACATTTCCATAATCATTAGCCGTATTCAATAAAGTTGCTTTGATAAGCGCAGATTCGGGTAGTGCGCCTCCGTTGAGGTCGCCATAAGCTTCGTATAATTGTGCCGATATTCCTGCAATTCCTGGAGCAGCCCCGGAAGTTCCGCCGAAAACTTGATAGGTATTATTCTCGCTGGTTGAGTTTTGGTTTTGGCCATTGGCAGTAATGTCGGGTTTAATTCTACCGTCATGAGCTGGACCTCTACTACTAGATGTTGCTAAATTTCCATTGTAAAAAACATTGGCAGTGGCAATTACATTTTTACCTTGTTTGTGACCTCCGGTAATATTTCCCCATTGAGTTCCGGCGCCATAACCACAATTACTACCATTCGAGTTTCCGGCAGAGAATACATGCAAAAGAGTAGGAATTGCTAGTGTTTGTGTATCCACTGTTTCGGTAATAGTGGTGTATCCTGCATTACAACCATTACTGTAAGAGGAGTTTGTTATTTGAACATCTCCAGAGTTAATTAAGTTCACTGTTGGAGAATCTAAGAAGTTGGCTTGATAATTAACGACATAAACATCAGATCCTGCGGCCATTCCTCTCATATCCGGATTTAGGTTTCCGGCACCGGCCATAATACCTCCTACACCATCACCGTGAGTTTGCCCTGTACCACTTGCTGCAGAGTTATCTATCCTTCCTTGAAAATCGATATGGGGGCCTACAATTCCATCGTCTCTTACCATAACTCCTATTCCCAGTCCGGTATAGTTTCTTCCAGCACCTTGGGTATCAAGATTACTAGATCTGTGCAAACTTCTTCCTCGGGTATCATCTTTAACATCGGGAGCCACCATAAGCTCTACCCATTTTACATAGGCTAAATTTGAAAGATCCTCTAGGCAATTATCAGGAATCAATAAATCAACATTATTAGAACCCTTATAGGCTTGCTGAAGTGAGATTTGTCTTTCAGCTAAGTCATTCATCACAAAATTATAATCTACATATTCGTGGTATTGAAGTGTAACCAATATTTTGTCATTTACTTGCGCCCATTCTCCAATATTTCCATTTTTAAGATCTTCACTTAATTTGAAACGACCTTCCACGGGAACGATGGCTCTAACACCACTAGATTGTAAATATTCTACAGAGGTAGTTGCAGGAAAGTAAAATAAGTAGGTTTTATGGGGGATATAATTAATAAGTTCGAGCCCCATGGCTTTAAATTGGTCTTGAATATTTTGTGTAGGGGTATTAAAGAACTGTACCCAACCAATATAGCCATTACCCAGTTTGGAACTTTCTGGCATTTGGTTCCAATTAAAGGTTTGAATATTTTCTTGAATTTCGATGGTTTCATCCTGAAATTGAATGTTGAATGAATTTTGAGAAAACCCCAAGAATGGAAGCATCACAAAAAGTAGGAGGATAGTTTTTTTCATTGGTAGTATTTGTTTGATAAAGCAGAAGATGCCATGCCCTTTTGGAACATCTCCTTTGGATTTGTAAAATTTTGAAACGGGCATTTCATAATGGACTGAATTTGAACTAAAAAGTAGTTAGAATTTTCAAAAGTTACCAAATATAGAGATAATCTTTAAAAAAAGGAATATTTATTTCAAATTCAAAGAGGGCTTTAGTCCTCAAATAGGGCTTTTAATTCGGTAGCTTCAGAAGGTTTCATTTTACCGGCAAGGACCAAACTTAATTGTTTTCGTCTTAGGGCAGCGTCAAAACGTTGCTTTTCTAATTCGGTTTCAGGCACTAATTCGGGAACTTTTACGGGACTTCCCATTTCATCCACCGCAACAAAAGTGTAAATAGCTTCATTGGCTTTACTTCGTAAACCACTTTCCCGATCTTCAATCCACACATCCAAAAAAACCTCCATAGAACTATTAAAAGCACGAGATACGTGCGCCTCTACCGTAACGACACTTCCCAACGGAATCATTTTATTGAACGCCACATGGTTTACCGAGGCGGTTACTACAATTCTTCTACTATGCCTTCTAGCCGAAATACTGGCAGCCCTGTCCATTCTTGCCAAAAGTTCGCCGCCAAACATATTACCAATGGGGTTAGTTTCACTGGGTAATACTAGGTCGGTAATGATAGTGCGAGATTCTTCGGGTGTTTTACCTTTCATATTGGCTTCAATTTTGTCGCAAAGGTATAAAGTATTTTCCCTTAAAAAAAGGGGTAAATGTATAGAAAGGGGGATAGAAAAGTATTTATTCTGAAAGGTCTTGTACCAATAACCAAGCCTCTTTATTTTCTGAAAGTTGAATTTGTTGAAGTGCTTTTATCGCTTCTAATCTGTCCTGATACGAATTGTAAATTACTTGGTGCAGGCCATATTTGTTGACTCCCAAAAGTTTGGCAGAAAATCCCTTTTCTTGAAGTTGTTGTACTTTATTTAATGCATTTTCTTCCACTCTAAAAGCCCCGGCAACCAAGTGGTATTTCCCCTTCTCTTTAGGGATGGAAAGTGTTAGCGGCGGGAACGCATCAATTACGAAAGTGGCTTCTTGAATTTGATTTTCTACCAAAGCATCTGCCTTTTGCTTTTCAGCAAAATTGTATTTTTCTACTTGGTTCTCATAAATTTTTAGACCACTCAACGAGCCCAAGGTAATGGCCAATAGCCCAACAGCGGCATATCGCATATAAGGAATCGCCACTTTTCCTTTCTCGGGTTTTAAAGCAACAACTTTTGAAGGTCTCTCTTCTGTAGTTCTTTCAATAAGGGGCGATGCAAAAGAAGAAAGCCCAAATGAGGCCTTGCTGTAATTGTCTTTTAAAGAAGGGATAAACTGAATTTTCCTTTCGTTATTTAAACAAAACTCCCCAATGTTCTTTAATTCAATGGTTTCTCCTTCAGACAGTTTAAGGGAAAGCTCACCGGCAAAATTGCGTATTCTTTGTAAGGCTACTTCATAACTACAGGCTTCTACAGAGGCGACATAATGTGCCAAAATGCCATCGTTTGTTTGTAGTTGTCTATTGAATGAAAGTGTTTTCCCGGGAGGATAAAAGGTATGATTATCATCAATTTGTGCGGCGCGATATTGCGTTAAAAAAGCACCAAAACCGGGAATAATAACACATTCATACCGGTATAACAAATCTTTTATGTAGGTAGCCAATTGCATGAAAACAAACTTATATTTTTTTTGAGCAACCATCAAAACATAAGGCAGGAACTTTTCAACAAATAAAAATTTAGTTATTTTTGAATAACTCCCCTACCGTTTTTATTTTATGCTTTCAACAAAGGAATTGTTATTTGTCCTTGCGCTTCAGCGTGTTCCAAATTTAGGGGATGCTTCAGCAAAAAAATTAATTAACGTAGTGGGCTCTGCGGAAGGAATTTTTAGAGAAAAGAAAGCAACGCTTTTAAAAGTGGACGGTATTGGCCATGTAAAATTGAAAGAATTAGACTTGGCAATGCATCTTCCGGAAGCAGAAAGCGAGCTTCAGCATATAGAAACAAACAAGATTGAATATACTTATTTCCAAGATAAAAATTATCCTGAGAGATTAAAACAGTGTTTGGATGGTCCTATCCTTTTTTTTCAGAAAGGGAATATTGACATTCAAAATAAAAAATTGATTAGCATTGTAGGAACACGAAATGCCACCACCTACGGAATTTCTTTTTGTGAAAAACTACTGGAAGATTTGGCTCCGTTGCAACCTGTAATTATTTCAGGATTTGCGTATGGAATTGATATTACCGCGCAAAAAAAAGCGATGGAATTGGGGTTACAAACCATAGGTTGCCTCGCCCATGGTTTTAACCAAATGTATCCTAAAACGCATAAAAAATATGTTTCCAAAATAGAAGAAAACGGTGGTTTTATGACCGAGTTTTGGAGTGACGATGCCTTTGACCGAACCAACTTCTTAAAACGCAACCGAATCATCGCCGGACTAAGCGAAGCTACTATTGTTATTGAATCTGCCGAAAAAGGAGGGAGCCTGGTTACAGCCGATATTGCCAATTCTTATAATAGAGAAGTATTTGCAGTCCCCGGAAGGATAAACGATTTACAAAGCCAAGGGTGTAATAATTTAATAAAGACCCAGCAAGCACAGTTGCTTTCTTCAGCAGCTGATTTGGTCTATCATTTAGGATGGGAAATGGAGGAAAAGAAAGTAAAGCCTAGACAAACACAATTATTTGTGGAGTTGAATGAGGAAGAGAAAAAGATTTGGAGCTATCTAAAAGAGAAAGACCAAGAACTTATAGATGTCATCGCACTGGACTGCAACATACCGGTATTCAAACTGGCGTCTATCTTATTGAATATGGAACTAAAGGGAGTAGTGAGACCGTTGCCTGGAAAGCAATTTCAAGTGGTTTAGTACCCTAAGGTTTCACGTACTCTTTGTAAAACTTCATCAGCAATTTTGGAAGCTTTTTCAGCGCCAATTTGTAAGGCTTTATCCACTTCATCCAGATGCTCCATGTAATAATTATACTTCGCCCTGGGGGTTTCAAATTTAGTTACAATCAATTCAAATAGGGCTTGTTTTGCATGGCCGTAACCATAGTTGCCGCCTTCATAATTTTGGCGCATTTGAGCAATTTCATCAGCAGAAGCTAACAATTTATACAAAGCAAATACATGACAAGTATCCGGATTTTTGGGTTCTTCCAAGGGAGTACTATCGGTTTGTATGCTCATTACTTGCTTCCTTAGTTCCTTATCGGGTAAAAAGATATTGATGATGTTGTTTTTAGATTTGCTCATCTTTTCACCGTCGGTTCCCGGTATAAGCATAGTGTCTTCCTGTACTTTTGCATCGGGAAGCACAAAAACTTCAGCATTCATCTTCGCATGAAATCTGGAAGCGACATCTCGTGTCATTTCAAGGTGTTGCAATTGGTCTTTTCCTACCGGAACAACTTCGGCATCGTACAATAAAATATCGGCCGCCATTAGCATAGGATAGGTAAATAAACCTGCATTTACGTCGTCCAATCGATCTGCTTTATCCTTAAAACTATGCGCCAGTGTTAATCTTTGATACGGAAAAAAACAGCTTAAGTACCAAGTGAGTTCAGTGACTTGTGGAATATCGCTTTGTCTGTAAAAAACTGTTTTATTGACATTCAATCCAAAAGCCAACCAAGCGGCAGCAGTACTGTAAGTGTTGTTTTTAAGTGTTTCCGCATCTTTAATTTGCGTAAGCGAATGCATATCTGCAATAAAAAGGAACGACTCATTATTTGGGTCATTGGCCATTTCAATAGCCGGGAGAATAGCCCCTAAAATATTTCCTAAATGCGGAGTGCCGGTACTTTGTATTCCTGTTAAAATGCGAGACATAAAAACTAATTTTTGGCAAAGGTAATTTTTTTGAAACATTTGCTCCTTTCAAATGTGTATTTTTGAGAGGTGAAGAAACTGTTTACGTACCCTTTTTTTCTTTTCTATAGAATATGGTTCTATATGTTAGTAACCGTGCCTATTGTAGTATTGTTGCCTTTTTTACTGGTAAGTATTGCCAAAGAAAGCTGGTACCCTTTCTTTTTTAAATTAGCTCGATTTTGGGCAAAATGTATTTTATTCGGAATGGGGTTTGTTCCCATTATAAGAGGAAAAGTAACTTATGAAAAAGGGAAGAGTTATATGTTTGTAGCCAACCACACCTCCATGACCGATATTATGCTCATGCTCTACGCCACCAAAAATCCTTTTGTTTTTGTGGGCAAAATGGAGTTGGCAAAAATTCCCCTTTTCGGTTTTTTTTATAAGCGAACTTGTATTTTGGTGGACAGAGATAACCCCAAAAGCCGAAGGGAAGTTTTTATAAGTGCGCAGCAAAAACTAAAACAAGGGTTAAGTGTTTGTATTTTCCCCGAAGGAGGTGTTCCGGACGAGGCAATTATGCTGGATGAATTTAAAGATGGCGCCTTTCGGTTGGCCATTGAGCATAAAATTCCTATGGCCCCTATGACCTTTCATGATAACAAAAAACGGTTTTCCTATACGTTTTTTAGTGGAAGCCCGGGAAGCATGCGTGTTAAAAAGCATGATATTATTCCAACCGGTATTTTGGAGATAGAAGATAAACGGATGCTTCGATTGCAAACCCGAGAGATTATATTAAATGAATTGAGACATCCTACTATATAAAAAAACCGTTCTATGGCGAAAGAACGGTTTTTCAAAATAGTTCGGTATAACCAAACCTAACCAACTAAAAACTAACCTAAAATTTAAAACTTACCCCACTATATACTCCAAAATAATAGGGATTAAAATCTACTGAAGTAGTATAGGGATTAAGCTGATACTTAAATATGGGTTCTATATTAAATTTGAAGCGTTTGCTAATTTTATAATCAAATCCTAGCCCAATATTCGTCGAAAAACTTGTGGTGTTTAAATTATTAGCCTCTCCAAGCACACTTTTAATGTCCCCGTCAGACACCGAAATTTCGTTATTACCTAAAAACAGGGTGCTAAATCCTCCTATCATATGGATGCCAAAACGTTTGTTTAGAAGGGCATATTTAAGTTCTACAGGAACTTCAAAGTAGGAGATGTGCTGGGTAATTTCGGCATTTCCTGAACTAGATTTTTGAGTAATCTGTGAATAGGGATTACTGGGGTCTGTAGATAAATTTTGTAGGGCGTCTTTATCAAAAACAGTGAGTACATTTTTGCCTCCGTTGTTATTGTAATTGATACTTTTCAAAGCCAATTCGTTGGGGGCCGAAGCAATAGTTACATCGCCTGTGGTATAGCCTACATTTACATTGTTAATTCCAGTACGAACGCTCAATTTGTCATTAAAGGCATAACTTACTTGAACACCATAGCTAATATTAGTTTCTCCAGTTTGCGAGTTGTCTGCAAACGAGGGCGATATAGATGACCCTCCATTAATACTATTGTAATAAACAGGACCCACATTAGGGCTTACTTCCCAGTAAGAGCTTGAATTTTTTTCTTCTTTTTTGGCAACAGCTTCCTTATTTTCTTCAATGGCATCGAAGATGGATTTTTTGTTTTCTGAAGGAAGGTCTTTATCTTCTTTTTTTACGATTTCCTCTTTTGCTACGGCATCTTCTATCTGGTTGGGAATAATCGTGTTGGTTTCTTTTTTAGTGTTTGGATGGTCTATGCGGGTATCTTTTTCAGTTTTTTCTTGGGGTTCAGTACTAGTTACCCCGTCTTTTTTAACATTGTAATTGTTGTTAATTACCGCTTCATTTAATTTCTGAGCGTTTGTATTGTTAATTGTTTTAGGGTCTTTTGAAACCACAACGGCATCCTTAACGGTACTATATTTTATATTTTTTTTAGAGTTCTTTTCAGAAATATTGTTGTCTATTTTATTGGTGGAAGAAACAGCATTTTCAGAGGTATTTTTAAATTTTTCTGAAGGATTTTCCTCAATTGTATTTACCGTATTGATTTCTGAATTAATATCTTCTGAAACCAAAGCATCTGTATTTTTATTTGAAAGAATTGGAGTTGCTTCTTCTTTTTGAATGGAGTTTTCAGTATCTGTTTTCTCAACAGATTCCTTTACTATCGGGTTGTTTTCCATAGTAGTGCTATTGTTGAAAATTCCGGAGAGGGATAGCAACAACAGTAAAACAGCAGCAACGCCACCCAGTTTCCACCAAATAGGAATCACTTTGCGATCCTCTTTTTCCTTTTTGAGTTTGGCTTCTATAGCATCCCAAACTTCGGGAGAAGGAGTCGCTTCAAAAGAACCTAATTGGTCTTTAAAAAGGGTGTCTATGTTTTTTTTATGCTTCATAAAATACTTCTACCAATGAGAAGGTTATTGCATTTTTTCTTGGTAGCTTTCTACCTTGGTTTTTAAAATCATTCTAGCTCTTGCCAGATTCGATTTTGACGTTCCATCACTAATTCCTAACATTTCAGCAATTTCTTTGTGCGAATAGCCATCCATCACATACAAATTGAACACCAACCGATACCTTTCTGGCAATTCCTGAACAATTTTCAGAAGATAATCCAAAGGAACTGCATCTGCCTCTACTTCCACCTCCACATCTTCAATTTGCTGTTCGTTACTAATATCGAACGTCTTTTTCTTTCGGTATTTTTGAAGGACTGTGTTTACCGTAATTCGTTTCATCCAGCCTTCAAAAGAACCTTTCCCTTCAAACTGCTCCATACGTTTAAATATGGTGATAAATGCGTCTTGTAAATTGTCTTCCGCCTCAGTTCTATTGGGAGAATATTTTAAACAAATCCCAAATAAAACTCCTGAATATTCCCTGTAGAGCGCTTCCTGCGCTTTTACATCCTGCTGTTTACACCTTGTTATGAGCTCTTCTAAAGTCAATAGGTTGTTGTTAATGTGCCAATTAAATCAGGCAACCACTCCTTTTCAACTTTACAATGGGTAGATACAAGTTACGGTTAAGGGTTGCGTGATTGGGTATTTTTTATGATGAAACGGTTGCGATGGCGTCTTTTATTTTTTGTTCCAGTTCTTCCATCAACTCCGGATTGTCTAGTAATAAGGTTTTTACGGCATCTCTACCCTGCCCCAATTTGGTGTCCTCGTAACTAAACCATGAACCACTTTTTTTAATGATTTCATAATCTACGCCTAGGTCAATCACTTCTCCTACTTTAGAAATTCCTTCACCGTACATAATATCAAATTCGGCGGTTTTAAAAGGAGGGGCTACTTTATTTTTTACCACTTTTACGCGGGCTCTGTTCCCTACCGACTCACTGGATGAGTCTTTTATTTGGGTAGATCGTCTAATATCCAAGCGAATGGAAGCATAGAATTTTAATGCATTTCCACCGGTAGTAGTTTCGGGGTTACCAAACATGACGCCAATTTTTTCACGCAATTGATTGATAAAAATAACGGTACAATGCGTCTTACTGATGGAGCCTGTAAGTTTCCGAAGGGCTTGCGACATCAATCGTGCGTGTAAGCCCATTTTGCTGTCTCCCATTTCTCCTTCAATTTCACTTTTTGGGGTCAAGGCAGCGACAGAGTCTATAACAATAATATCTATGGCACCACTTCGTATGAGGTTGTCTGCAATTTCCAAAGCCTGTTCTCCATTGTCGGGCTGGGATATGATGAGGTTTTCAATATCGACCCCTAGTTTTTCGGCATAATTACGGTCAAAGGCATGCTCGGCATCAATAAAAGCGGCAAGCCCCCCTTTTTTTTGAGCCTCAGCCATGGCGTGAAGGGTAAGGGTGGTTTTTCCGGAAGATTCCGGCCCATATATTTCAATGATTCTACCACGTGGGTAACCCCCAACACCAAGGGCAACATCTAAGCCTAAGGAACCGGTAGAAATCACTTCTACCTGTTGTACCGAAGCATCTCCCATTTTCATGACAGTTCCTTTTCCGTAGGTTTTATCAAGTTT
>JAGQZA010000046.1 GCA_020435805.1 Flavobacteriaceae bacterium | reverse complement strand
CATCATAATAAAATTAAGTTAGTTTTAAGGTGAGGATGTGTAAATCTATTAAAAAAGGATTTAGCAAGCAACAATTTTCTACAGACTACTGTTTTTTAACATTCTTGTTTTTAACCAACAACTAGCTGTTTAATAATTATTTAAGCTCTTTTACTTTTTCAAAAAGTACAGGTCCTAATTCAAAACTTGCAGTTTCCAATTCAGTTTTTAACCTTTTTACTTTTTCTTCTTTGTTATTGGCTTTGTAAACTAATGCTGCGTAGTATAGACCTTTAGGCTCAAATGTCTTTCCTGCGACTTTAGATTCAACCGTTTGTAAAGCAACTTCTTTAGCACCGTTTTTCAGTTGAACAAAAGCCAAATAGGCATTCATCAAAGGAGTATCTCTGTTAGCTACTTCCTTTTCGGCTAAGGCAAGTGCTTTTTCTATATCACTTTCAACAAACAATTCTATAAGGTAAGCATTGTACATGGCTCCATATTTGCCTGTACTGACTTCGTTCAAAAATTTATTTTCAGCCTCTATAGCGGCAGCTGTATTCCCTTCAAAAGCAAATAATTCAGCTTTACGCAAATAATCATCCGGCAATATATTGGTTTTCATTACAGAATCTAATATACGATGTGATTCTTTCGCTTTTCCTTCAGCAGCATACACCATCCAAGCTATTTTGCGCTTTACATAGCCATTGTCCGGTTGAAGTGCCAGTGTTTTTAAATAGTAATTATAGGAATCTTCTATACGCCCTGCATGACTGTAAAAATCGGCCAAGTTGCTATAGGTCCAAATTTTAAGGTATTTGTTATCGTGAACTTCGGCCTTTTCCATAGCCATTTCCATATATCGAATAGCATTGCCTAGATCTCCTTTATGGTCGTTCCATTTGGACAAACGAATTAAATAATTGTATTCATTCATGTCCTTAACTTCAGAAAGATACTCATAGGCATCTTCGTAATACCCCAATTCCATAGCAGTATCAAAAAGCATAAAATAGGTAGGGCGTTTTTGAGCACCTTCAGCTAGGCTTTTCAAGAGAATTTCATGGGCTTCTTTAAAGCGATGTTGAGTAATATAGTTTTTGGCCAATCCTCTTTCGAAGCCATCTTTAAACTGAGGTGCCGCTATGGCTATGCCCTTTTTATATAAGGTTTCGGCAGCCTGTAAATCATGAAGATCGCCTGTTTGGGTAAATAATTGGTCGTAGGCATTGGCCAAAGGCCCAACGTTGCCAATACCTGTAGTATCTTTATCCAATCGCTTTGACCAATATTCTTTTTGTTGGTTAATTTCTTCTAATGTAGGTCTGTTTTGAGTATTTAGAAAGCTATCGTAATCTTGCTTTTGAGTAAACTTTTGAAATTCGGGTTTCGATTGGCAACCCCATAAAAGGAACATCCCTAATACCATTGAAATATATTTCATCAATTTGGGTATTAAAAAAAAGAGCAATCCTACGTTGCTCTTTATGTGGTTATATCAATCTTATTCTTCTATAGCACTTTCCAGATAGGGAAAAGGAAGCGAAAAGTCTCTGTTACCCGGCCCTACCCCATCACTGGTTAACTGAGGAGTCCCATTATTCCCGTCAAAACGGGTACCGGAAGTACCACCAAACATAAGGGTAAGGGAAATATCAATTACGTCATCTGATAATGTTCTACCTGTAAGGGCAACTCCAGTGTTAGGATCAAAATAGGTAGTTTGCCCGTTAGGAGCTACTTGTAAAGCGTCAAAATGTGCTAACATTGTAGTGAAGGCGACTGCATCCAGGTCCAGAATATTGGTTTCATAATCTATCTCGATTCCCAAAGCATCTCCATATCTATCATGATAAGCTTCTAGGGTAGCAAGAAAAATACCCTGAAAATTCTGAGGGTAAAGTTCGAAGTTATCGCGTTGGGAGACTTCAGATATATTAAATAAATCTTTAATTGTCCCCGAACCACTAAAAACAGTATTCACTCCGGGGCGCCCCAAAATATCCTCTTGCGTGAAAGTACCGCTAAAATCCAATAAATCGAAACAAGATGCACAGCTACCACCACAATCTACACCTTCTTCATCCCCATTCATAATACCATCATCACAGGTGGCTTGTTCTATTACATTTCCGTTGTCGTCGTCATCTTTACATTGGGTAAACAATAATCCCAAGCAAAGCGACAATGTTATCCATTTTTTATTTTGAATTTTCATCTTTTCTTTTTTTTAAATTATTGTTTTCTTTTTGTTGTTACCCAAACATTATACGCATTAGGAAATCCAGCTCCTGCCACGTGGGTCGGGGCCGATCCCAACAAACTATTGGGTACTTCTACCACCACAGCCAGTACATTTAAGTCTTCAAAAAAATCGGAAGCTTCTCCGGGTGATAAAAATCCGTTAGGAGCAGCCGCTCCGGAAGCTACATTATTAAATTGATTAAAGTCAAAATAAAAGGCATCCCTTCTTGGGCCTGCAAAAAAGGACATACCATTATTACTTGCAGTGAGGGTTTCACCAATCTTAGATATTTCTACTTGACCAGAAAGTTGATCCCTATCTATGGTACTATTTAATCCTTGTTCGTTGGGAGCATAAGGGCCAAAGAAATACATTATACTATCCCTACGTATGGCTTGTATTACCAAATCCTCCACAAAATCACCGGTGTTATCAATATTAAATTCTACCAGTACATCTTCAGAAAAGCTGGCAATATTGGTTACCTCGCCGGGGGTTAAAAGTCCTTGCATGGTAGCTATAAACACGGTATTGTCCGGATTTGTGCCTTCAAAGGCATAGAAATCGGCAATATCTACTGTAGTTCCTGTTACTGCCGGAGAATCGATATGATCTGCCGAGATAAAAACTACCGAGAAGACACCCAGCACTACTATAGCTAGTAATCCATAAAATTTTGTCTTTTTCATAGTAATGTATGTTATTTGATTAAATTTACTTTTCCTTATGTACGGAGAAAATAAACCCATGGTTTTTAAAGATTGTAAAAATAGAGCGAAAAACCACAACTTCCTACAAAATTAAAAAATGAACCCATCTTCCGCCGGCTGGATTAATAAATTTTTAAACGAATTTCCCAAAAAAGATTTGGTCGATGTCCATAACGGACTTTTATCATTTTATGAAACGCTTAAAAAAAGCGGATTTATATATGGAGTCTCCATAAAAACCTTGCTAAATACCCCTGTAAGTGAATTTACACTCACTCAGGAAGAAAATACCAAGGTTAATCTTTTTCACGCTTTGCTCTATTTGTATTTTGTTGAACGCCCTACTTCCAATACTTTGGAAGCCATTGAAAGTATGGTAGTATTTTACAAAACTATTGAAAAAGGGAAGCCTGGGTTTTTTCAGAAATTGAATTTTACCAAAAGTCCTTCCGAAAATCTGGAACGTATTTTAGCAGCACGCATCCAAGAATCCAATACCTTAATTAAAACCGAAGCGGCCTCTTTATTTACGTATGCTTTACTGTTTGGTGATGTATTGGCATTTTGGTATTTTTTGCAGCAACCCAAAGGGCTTAAAAACTACCTGGAAGCGCTGGAGGAAACGTTGATACAATTCAGTATTTGGGCATTGCAAAGTAAGCAAAAAAAGAACAAGTACGATACCCTTATTATTGAAATGGTTTCGGAATCTACGCAATATATTACCCATAGCGATCAAGCCTTTTCTCTAGAAATTGTGGGCCAATTAAAAGAACGCACAGTGCTCGAAAAACAATTTGTATTAGATATTTGTTGCCTAGCGGTGTGGGACGATAAAAAAATAGACGCTACCGAAAACACCTTTTTAAAGGAAGTAGCTTTTCACTTGGGTATTAGCCAGGACTACTTGGAAAGTAGCATAGACAGTATTAAAGCTTTTTCTGCCGCTAATGAACATAAAATAAAGTTGTTCCAATATACCCACCCTGTGAAACAGTTATACAAACAAAGTGCCGATACTGTAAAATTACTGGTTCTTAGAAACAAAAAACGACTGGTAAAAGAACTCAACGAAAGCGGGGAATTATTAGTGCTACTGGGGCAATCTACCTCGCGCGAGCTCACTGCCGAGGAAAAAGTAAAGGTTAAAGAACAATTGTTGGATATTTTTAAGAGCATCCCGTCGCTTACTATTTTTATGCTTCCGGGGGGAGCATTACTGTTGCCGCTGGTTGTAAAATTGATTCCGAAATTACTTCCTTCTGCATTTAACGAAAACCATGTAGAAGAAGATTAATTTTTCCCTTTTTATGAAATAGAAATTTCTAACATTCATTTTAAGAAGTAGAATCGTATTTTTTAAATTAAATAGTAATAGACTTGCTAATATTAACGCTCAACTATCAACCGCTTACTCAATAATTGAAATCGAATCAAAAGCATTACTGCTGAAGCTGTTAATCCTGCCAACAAGCCTATCCAAATCCCGGCGCTGGTATATTCGGTAAACATTCCCAAATAGAAAGAGATAGGAAAACCAATTAACCAATACGCAATAAAGGTAATTAGAGTAGGGATAAATACATCCTGCATGCCTCGTAGGGCACCTAATACTACTACCTGAAGGGTATCACTTATTTGGAAAATGGCGGCTATCAACATAAGCTTTGATGCAATGGTAAGTACTTCCAAAGTATCGGTAATATTTTGGGCATCATCAAAATCGAGATACAATTTGGGTAATTGATCTTTTAAAAGTAAAAAGCTAATGCAGAACACCATTGCCAATAGTGATGACAACAAAAAGATAGAAAAAGCAATGCGTCGTAATTCTCTAAAACGCTTCATCCCTTTTTGATTTCCCACTCGTATCATGGCCGCTACACTAAAGCCCATAGCTACCATAAAGGTCATAGATGATAGATTAAGGGCTATTTGATTGGCTGCTTGAGGGTTTTTCCCTAAAATTCCAGATAACCAAATGGCTGCTGTAAAAATGGCTACTTCAAAAAACATTTGCAGTGCCGACGGGAAACCCAAACTCACTAACTTTTTAAGCATCGAACGAGTTAACGAGAAAAATTTAATATGGGTAACGTACTCTTTCGATTTTAGGTTTTGGGACATCAAATACCACAAATATACAAGCATGACCACCCGGGAAGCGAGGGTTCCAATGGCAGCACCCACAACTCCCAAAGCAGGCATACCCAATTTTCCGAAAATGAAAATATAATTGAGTACAACATTTACTACATTGGCTATAATGGTTGCGTACATAGGATATTTGGTCATAGAAAGTCCGTCACTACATTGTTTGAACGCCTGAAAAATAATAAGAGGAATTAAAGAAATAGCAACCAAGGTAAGGTAGGGCATAGCGAGTGTCACTACTTCTTCGGGTTGTTTCATAATATGCATAAGGGGTTTCGCAAAAAACACCATTAAAAAAAGTGAAATACCAAGCATGGTGCAAAGAAAAAGCCCGTGTTTAAAAGAAGATTTTCCGTAGGCAAAATTTCCTTCTCCATCTGCTTCGGCAACCAAGGGGGTAATGGCAGTTGAAAAACCAATACCCAGCGACATGGCAATAAACATAAAGCTATTCCCCAACGAAACGGCAGCAAGCTCGGCAGTCCCTAACTGCCCCACCATGATATTGTCCACAAAAGCCACCATGGTATGACCTAACATTCCTAGAATAACGGGTGTAGCCAGTTTAATGTTATATCGAAATTCTTTGGTGTATTGTTGAAGCACAGCTTGGTTTTTTACAAAAGTAGAAAACACCAACAGTTTAGCACTATCAAATAAAGAGATGTTTAAAAATTTCTATAACGAAGCCAAATATTGAGAAGGAGTTTGTTTTAAAAACTTTTTAAACGATTTGTTGAAGGTTACCTTGTTGTTAAAACCTACTTCATAAGCTACATCAATAATGTTTAGCTTTTGTTCTTTTTTTAGCATTTCGGCAGCATCAGCAATACGATATTTGTTGATAAGCTCGAAGAAATTAAGCCCGAAATGTTCATTAATTACTTGTGAAGTATTGTGACGGGTCGTTCCTAATAACAGAGACACTTGATCTAAACTTACATCATTTTGAAGATACACCTTATCCTTTTCAAAAAGGTGTAAAAGGGTATCTTTTAATTCCAAAGAATAGCTTGGCGTAAGCCCAGACTTGAGGTATTTTTCATTTTTAGAATTAAAGTTCCCTATAAAAAGATTTGGACTTCGGAAGGAAGCATACCCTATATACACCACCATAATAGCCATCATGACAATTTGAAGTTCCAACAAAAATGAGAAGCTTGATATAAATTCAGCCAACACAAGCCCATAAACAGCATAAGAAATTACATATATTGAACTTAGTATAACAAGTGTTGTAAGCCATTTTCGAGTTTCAGGGGTGTACTCTTTATATAGATTATTTTTAAAATACAAATTAAGAAGCAGCCCTCCGTAAATAATTAAAGAAAGGATTTTAGTAGTTACAATTCCCACCAGATACGGCATTCTATTAAAAGAGCCTACCTCAAACATAATGCGTAGTTTTTCTTCTTTAGAAAGCAAAAACAAAGGAAACATAATAACAATAATAATGGCCGTTGGCAGAAGATGAAGTAAATCTATTCTCTTGAAGGAATATTTTTGGGTAATACGCTTAAAATAGAAATAGAGTAGCGGCCCGTACAGATATGAAGATATAGAAGACATATACAGAATATGTGGCATTCTAAATTTTAAATTAGTACTGTGTAGAAATATATGAAATATAAAAAGTGAATGAATTAAAACAAATAACGAAATAAGCAAGGTAGCTTTCTTATCCTTAGTTTTTTGAGTGAGAAGCATAAAACCAATAAAAAAGCCTATTAATGCTGAAAAAAGATAGAAAAAATGCAACCAAGTTACGTTTAGGTCATACTTCGCACGAAGTGCTTGAAATTCGTTAGTGTCCTTAAATTTTAAAAAATAGCGGGATTCCACAAAACCTGTTTCGGCAGAATATTTTACATATTCTTCTACATAAAAAGCAGTGGTTGGTAAATCGTTATTTTTGGCAGCAATAATAGCCCGTTCCTTAAATAACTGAAGAGAATCATCACTAAACTTTGTATGCTCTTGAAAAGCATCTGCCGGTATTGTCCCATAAGAAGCAGCCCGAGCGAGTAAATAATTATCGGGAAATAATAGAGCCAAAAGAAAAAATATTCTTACAGCCTTTATTATGTAAGCAAACAATTTCATGGGTTAGTATTAATATGCTAACTTAAAGATACAATTTTGTTTTCTTAAAATAATGATTATTAGTAATTCCCGATAATAGTTTACGCCTTCATCCGAAGAATTGTTACCTCTAAAAATATAAAAAAGCCCAATAAAATCGAGCTTTTTAAAATATTTTTGTGTTATAAAAAAGGGTGTTATTTTTTTATTGAAATAAATTCGGTCTTTGTGCCGTATTTATCCATAAGATATACTAAGCTTGCCATGGTCGCTGCGCCTAACTCAAGTTCTCGCTTGTTTACAGCATCAAAAGTATCGTTGGAAGCATGATGATAGTCGAAGTAGCGTTGCGAATCGGGACGTAATCCAGCGAGTACAATTTTTTCATTTTTAAGGGGACCAATATCGGCACCACTTCCTCCTTTTTCAAAATAGTGAATGAGATAAGGTTTGAATAAAGGTTCCCAAGTTTTTATTTGTTCAAAATTGGCAGCATCGGTGTCAAAAGAAAATCCTCGAGGGGTAAATCCGCCGGCATCACTTTCTAAGGCAAAAACATGCTCTTCTTGTTTCAATTTAGCTTCTTCGGCATATTTATTTCCCCCTCTAAGTCCATTCTCTTCATTCATAAACAATACAACTCGTATGCTATGTCTCGGCTTATATCCTATTTTTTTAAATAATTGCAGTACCTCCATCGATTGAACACAACCTGCACCATCATCGTGAGAACCATCCCCCAAATCCCATGAATCAAGGTGTCCGCCTACAATCATATATTTATTAGGAAACTCTGTTCCGGTAATTTCGCCTATCACATTATAGGATTGTACATCGGGATACACCTTACAATTTTGGTTAAAAAAGAACTTTAAATCGGGCTGAATTTTTAGAGCACTACTTAAATAGTCGGCACCATTGGTACTAATAGCACATGCCGGAATACGTTTATTCTCCGGGGCATCGCCATAGGTCATAGAGCCTGTGTGGGGATAATCGTCTTTTCGTAAATTCATAGAGCGTACAATAACACCTACAGCTCCAAATTTAGCCGCCTCCATAGCTCCTGCATACCGTTGATCCACACAGCCCCCATAGGCACTAAAAGTTGCTATTTGCGTAGCTTCCATAGGGCGGTTATAGAAAACAATTTTACCTTCAATCTTGTCTTTTCCTAAAGAAGCTAATTCTTGAATTCCTTTTACTTCAATAACTTCCGCTTTTAGTCCGCCATCGGGTGTGGCCACAGAACCTCCTAGGGCACAAATATTTGCCAATGATGTAATTCCCGGCGCAGTTTCGATATACGCATATTCTGGGATGCCACGTGTCCATTTGGGCACCATAACAGGCTGTAGCCAAACTTTATCCAGACCTAATTTTTCCAACTCTTCTTTGGTATATTGCACCGCTTTTTCAGCTTCCAAAGAACCAGATAACCTACCCCCAATGGTATTGGATAAATCATCGAGCCAAGCATAACTTTTACCCTCCAACAGTGCTGTATTGTAAATAGTTCGGAGCATAGTAGAATCTTCTTTATTTACGTTTTGCGAAAAGGCAATTCCGCCAAAAAATAAAGATGCTAATAGCAGTAGTTGAGGCTTAGGATTCATTTTCCAGTTGTTGTTTATACTCATCTATTTTCGCTTTAATTTCCGGTTCTAATTCGGGTTCTTTAATATCTGTAAACTTTTGCATTTCTTCCAGCAAAATGGATGCTACCAATAAACGTGCCGCCGGTTTGCTATCGGCCGGAATATGGTACCAAGGTGCGTGAGGCATTGAGGTTCTATTAATTGCATCTTCATAGCATTCTTGATAGGTATCCCAAAGCATTCGTTCTTTTAAGTCGCCGGGAGAAAATTTCCAGTTTTTTTCTTGTTTTTCAAGTCTTCTAAGCAATCTATCTTTTTGTTCTTCTTTGGAAAGGTGTAAGAAAAATTTAAAAATAACCGTACCATTTTCAGCAATGGTTTTTTCAAAGGCATTAATTTGTTCAAAACGTTGATCCCAAAAAGCGTCATTAATATCGTCAACACTTTCTACATTGGGTAAATATTCGCCTAAAATATACTCAGGATGCACTCGGGTTACCAGCACATTTTCATAATGGGTTCGATTAAACACTCCAAATTTTCCCCTCGCTGGCAGCGCAATGTAATGACGCCACAGGTAATCATGCTTACGTTCCAGTTCTGTAGGTACTTTAAAGCTATACACCATGACCCCCCGGGCATTAAAATCTTTAAAAACTTCACGAACCAAACTATCCTTTCCTGCTGTGTCCATTCCTTGTAAACAAACCAAAACGGCATACTTCCCGTGGGCATACATAGTATCCTGAAGCTCCCCTAATTCCTTCCGAACTTTTTCCAGTTCTTTTTCCAGATCATCTTCAGAGAGGTCAAAATCTTCATACGTTGCCAACTGGGCTATCTTAACTTTGGTTTCAATTTTGAAGTCAGAACTTTTAATTTCCTTCATACGCTCTTATTTACTTGCAAACAGTTTCACATCGTTTTCGGTCACTTCCTTATCGCCTAAAATAATCAATCGTTCTACTACATTGCGTAATTCTCGTATATTTCCTGTCCAATCATATTCTTGAAGAAGTTTGACTGCTTTTTCTGAAAATTTCTTTTGAGTAGTTCCGTGTTCGTCGGCTATTTTCTTGGTAAAATATTCAATTAATAAAGGGATATCATCCCTTCTATCATTTAATGCAGGAACCTTAATTAAAATAACGGCTAAGCGATGATACAAATCTTCCCGGAATCTGCCTTCGGAAATTTCTTTACTTAAATCTTTATTAGTGGCTGCCACTACTCGAACATCCACTTTTATGTCTTTATCGCTTCCTACCCGTTGTACTTTGCTTTCCTGAAGAGCCCTAAGCACTTTTGCCTGTGCCGAAAGGCTCATATCCCCAACCTCATCCAAAAAAATAGTACCCCCGTTTGCTGCTTCAAATTTACCTGCTCTATCTTTTACTGCGGAAGTAAAAGCTCCCTTTAAATGACCAAAAAGTTCGCTTTCAATCAATTCACTGGGGATGGCAGCACAATTTACCTCAATCAACGGACCGTTGGCTCTTTCACTTTTTTGGTGCAACCAGTGAGCCACCAATTCTTTACCTGTTCCGTTAGGGCCTGTGATAAGCACGCGAGCTTCGGTGGGAGCTACCTTTTCAATCATTTCCTTAATTTGTGAAATAGCCTTAGAATCTCCTACCATTTCGTATTTTTCACTTACCTTCTTTTTCAGCCGAGTGTTTTCTACCACCAATTCTTTTCGGTCCAAAGCAATACGAACCGTATTAAGCAAACGGTTTAAATCCGGTGGTTTCGAAATATAATCAAAGGCTCCCAAACGCATGGTGTTTACCGCAATATCGAGATCGCCATGACCCGAAATCATGACGATAGGAATTTCGGGTTTTAATTTTTTTACCGCTTCAAGCACTTCCACGCCGTCCATTTTAGGCATCTTGATATCGCACAAAATCAAATCGAAATCTTCTTTTTTTATCAATTCTATACCTATTAGCCCATCTTCGGCTTCCATGACTTCATAAGTAGTATTTTCTTCGGTTAAAATTTTAACGAGGACCCTCCTAATGGCGGCTTCATCTTCTATGATAAGAATTTTTGACATGAAATGTAGTTTGAATGGTCTAAAATAGGAAGTATTCTTTACAAGTACCTCTTATTTTTACCTAAGATTTTCTTAAGATTGGGTATTATTTTTCGGTTTGAAAAATATGCACATCGCGTTGAGGGAATGGAATTGAAATATTGTTTTCCCTAAATAATGCATCTATTTTAAACCGAATGTCACTCTTTATTCCCGGGTCTATAAAACTATCGCTAATAAAAAAGTAAATACTAAATAGTAAAGCAGAATCTCCAAAGTCTTCAAAAAGTACAAAAGGAGCCGGTCTTTTTAAAATCCGTTTATCGTTAATCACACTTTTCAACAATAATTCTCTTACCAAAGCGGTATTGCTTCCGTAAGCCACCCCAACCGAAACAGATTCACGGGTCTGTTTGTGGTTTTGCGTATAATTAAAAATGGTATCACTTATAAATTTGTGATTGGGAATAATAAAAATTTTATCGTCCCTTGTAATGGCTCTGGTAGTTCGCAGTTTTATTTCAATAACACGGCCTACCTTTCCGTTGATTTCAATGACATCTCCAACCAATAACGACTTATCTACAATAATGAAAATTCCTCCAATGATATCTTGAAATAGTTCCTGTAATGCCAAACCTACACCCACCAATAATGCTGCAGATGCTGCCAGAAATGGAGTAACATTTATCCCCGCTAAGCTCAATACCGAAAAAACAACAATTACATAAGCTAAGTATTTTATGAACTTGAAAATACTGATAAACTTATTGGTATCGGTCTCGCTCATCTTACGGGTGTAGAGTTTTCGAATCCCCACCAAGACATAACTTGTTACAAGAAAAGAAATAATCACCAACAATAGTAAGCCTATGGTTACGTGTACTTTATCCTCCCCTTCTCCATACTGAAAGCCCCAATTGAGAATATCTTTAATACTTCCCCAAATATCTTCTTTTACTACTTCGGTAATTTTTTCTTTTACTTCGGCTTGCATTTTTAATATTTAATCCACTTAATCAATTCTTTATAGCTAGGTTTTTTACCGTACATCAAGATTCCCACTCGATAAATTTTAGCGGCAAACCAAACCGTCCCTATAAAGGTAGCAAATAAAATAAGTAATGAAAGTATTTGTTGCCATAGAGGAACACCAAAAGGAATTCGCATGAGCATGACCACAGGTGAGGTAAAAGGGATAAAGGAAAATACTTGCGAAACGGTTCCATGGGGATCTTCTATTACCGTGAAAAATCCAACATACACGGCCAAAATTAAGGGTAACAACATAGGTAACATAAATTGCTGGGTGTCGGTTTCACTATCTACCGCAGCACCAATGGCAGCGTATAAGGAAGCGTACAATAAATAACCCCCAATAAAAAAGAAAATAAACATTACTATTAAATTGGCGATAGGAAGATTATTTATTTCTCTTACAACATCTGCTATCATTTCCTCCATGCCACCTGAAGTATTTTGCATTTGATTTAAAACCTCTTGCTGCGAAACTTGAACAGTAGAAATATCTATCCCAAAAATTGCCGTTACCATAAAACTCAAAACCCCAATTAAAATTACCCATGCTAAAAACTGTGTAACCCCGGCTAAAGAGGTGCCAAAAATTTTCCCGAGAAGCAATTTTACAGGTTTTACCGAAGAAATGATAACCTCAATAATACGGCTTGTTTTTTCCTCAATCACGCTACGCATAATCATATTGCCGTAAATTATAATAAACATGAAAAGCAAATACCCTGCGGCACCTCCAAAAATTAGTTTAAGCCCCGAGCCCAATTTTGACGTTTCCTCTCCTTTAAAAGTTTCCAGCTGTGGCTCTATAGTAATTTTCAGTTTTTTAATGAGTTCGGCATCTATTCCCGCTTCTTTCAGTTTTATGGAATTTGCCTTGGTTTGTATAACGTCTTCAATATTTTTCATTACCAATAGCGAAGGTGAGTCTTCAGAATAGAATACAATTTTTTTGGAAAGATCCTCTATTTTTTCACTCTTCGGAATAAAAAGCAACCCATACACTTTATCGGCTTCGGCTTTTATTTTGGCTTCTTCCAAAGAAATTTTTGGCAACATCTGAAACTTTAAATTATCACCATCGGTAAATTGCTGGGCAAACAACCCGCTTTCATCCAAAACCGAAATTGTGCGTACTTTGTCGTTGTTAAGCTGAGATAAATAAGCCACCAGACTGAAAATGGCCACCATTAGCAGCGGACTCAAAAACGTCATGATAATAAAGGACTTGTTCCGTATTTTATTAAGATATTCCCGTTTTATGATTAAGGAGAGATGATTCATCGTTGCTGAAAATTAATGGTTTTTTACGGCTTGAATAAAAATATCGTTGGCAGAAGGCACCACTTCCACAAAATGAGTGACTTGCCCTAAAGTAGCTATATACGAAAACAAATCGTTAGGCTGATGGGTCTCCGGAATTTTTATTTTGTACTGAAGCTCGTCATTAATGGTTTTATAAGTAGCAGGAAATGTTTCGAACTTGTCTTTTAAAAGTTTTGAAACTTCTTCCTTTTTATCTGTAATAAGGGCTACTTCAAAGGTGTTCGATTTGTATTGTCGCTTAATATCTATAAGTCTTCCGTCTAAAATTTTATTCGATTTATGAATGAGCGCAATGTGATCGCAAAGTTCTTCTACACTTTCCATGCGGTGGGTAGAAAAAATAACCGTGGCTCCACTGTCCCTCAATTTTAAAATTTCATCTTTTATAAGATTAGCGTTAATGGGGTCAAAACCACTAAAGGGTTCATCAAAAATGAGCAATTTAGGCTCATGAAGAACGGTTACCACAAATTGAATTTTCTGTGCCATCCCCTTGGAAAGCTCCTGAATTTTTTTATTCCACCAATCGCCTATCTCCAATCGTTCAAACCAAACTTTTAGTCTTTTTTTTGCTTCAGCTTGCGAAAGCCCTTTC
>JAGQZA010000045.1 GCA_020435805.1 Flavobacteriaceae bacterium | reverse complement strand
ATGTTGTTATCAAATTCGCCATAAATAAGGGCGTTGTCATCATCCAGATTAGAACTTTCAATGTATAATTTATAATTACCGGTTTCACTGTATCCCGCTTGATAGCCCAGATACACATTGTAATTTCCTGCATTTTGGTCGCCCGCTCCGCTCCCAACCGCAACGTTTCGGATTCCTGTGGTATTACTGGCCAAGGCACGATACCCCAAACCCACATTATGGTACCCTGTAGTATTGCCAAGAAGTGCTCCATTACTTAACGCCACATTCATATTCCCTGTGGTATTGTTATACAGGGCATTAATCCCCATCCCAATATTACTGGTACCGATGGTATTTTCGTACAGCGAGTGTAATCCTAAGGCAATATTATTGGTTCCTGTAGTATTGTTAATCAAGTTTTCATACCCAAGCATAATATTGTTGGAGCCTGACCCTCCAATTTGGGTACCATTTCGGTAACCCAAAGCAATATTGTAATTTCCGGAAGTATTATTCAGATTACTTTCACCTACAGCAACGTTATAATTTCCTGTTTGATTATAAAATAAATTGCTATACCCCATAGAAATATTATTGTTTCCGGAAGTATTAGTATAAAGAGAGGATTCTCCAATACCAATATTATTGTCTCCAGAAGTATTATTATACAATGAGAAAGTACCAAAACTAATGTTGTTTTCTCCATATTGGTTATCGTAAAGGGCATAATTTCCCAATCCAATATTATAATTCCCAAGGCTGGAATACAAAGCATAATCTCCAAGTGCTATGTTATCAGTCCCTGCTAAATTTTCATACAATGCAAAACTTCCAATGGCAATATTATCACTGCCACTGCTATTTGAGTTCAATGCCTGATTCCCCAGTGAAACATTTTCATGACCTGAAGTATTGGAATACAAGCTGGAAAATCCCATAGCAATATTATTTAAACCCGAAACATTACTAAGCAAAGCTGCCTGCCCAATTCCAATATTGTTAGCGCCGGAAGTATTGCTCAATAAAGCAGAACTTCCAATGGCTACATTAGAGGAACCGGTGGTATTCGTGAACAGCGTATTATACCCTAATCCCACATTCCCGCTTCCGGTGGTATTACTTTGTAAACTTACATAGCCCAGTGCCGTATTATTAATTCCGGTGGTGTTGGCTCGCAAGGCATAATAGCCTATACCTGTATTTTGAGCACCCGTGGTATTTAAATACAAAGCTTCATACCCCAAGGCTGCATTATAATTGGCAGCATTCGTATATAACGTACGGTAACCCACTGCGGTATTACCCACGCCAACCGTATTAGACCGCAAGGCATGATACCCTAAAGCAACATTATAAGTCCCCGTAGTATTATCCCCCAAGGAGGCAGTACCTATACCTATATTATAACTTCCGGTGGTATTATCATACATAGCAGCAGAACCCAACCCTATATTATAACTCCCTGTAGTATTTAATCGCATGGCATCGGTGGCTATCGCAGTGTTATACGTACCATTGGTAAGTGCAGCCAGCGTAGCAGATCCTACAGATACATTCCCAACTCCTGCAGTATTCAATGCTTGCGAATTATACCCCACCGCAACATTATTGGTGGTATTTACAGCGGCATTAAACGCATTGTACCCTACGGCTACATTATTATTATTGGATAAATTATCATTAGTCCCAGCCAGTTCCCCAATAAACACAGACCGTCCTGTATTGTAAATTTCCAATTTCCCTTGGGTGGTAATTCGCAGTCGCTCCAGATTATTGGTTCGGATAGAAAGTGCATTGTTATCTGTCGTTCCCATAAAATTGGTTCCTACGGTAGTACCCGCATCTCCGGATAAGGACCACTTATTAGAAACATCTGTGGAGGTGGTTAATCGCTCCCAAGTTACTCCATTAAAATAATAATAGCCTACACCGCTACCCCCTGTTGTGGCGGCATTGGTATTATAAATTAATAATCCTGTGGCGGCTGTATTAACACCATCCAACATCGTATTGGTAACATTACTTAACGACACTCTTGGGGTTAATATCCCCTTATCGGTGGCTGTAATATCCAAAATGGAGGAAGCACTGGGGCTCGTAGTCCCAATTCCTACCTGCGACAAGCTAAAACAGGTATATAAAACAGATACAATGAAAAGTATTGACTTCTTCATAACTTATAATTTTATAAGCATAAAGAAGGATAAGTGTAAATTTGGGGGAATAAATATAAAACTTTATAAGGAATTTAAAAAAATAACCGATTCAACTTCTGAAAGTTAGCCTAAAAATAACCATGAGGTAATCTTAAGCCTTTTTTGCAACCAGCATGTGCTCACAAACAGTAGCCATTTTTTTCGCTCGCGATTGCACCTCAGCTTCAGTCCAGCCTATTTTTACCAAACAAGAAATCGTACGTCCCATCCAGTAATCGCTTTTGGAAAAATTGGTAGTATTCAAATTTTGCATTTGGTTTTTAATTTCTGAAGATAAGTTACCAAAGGTCTTAAAATTTCGAAGATGCTCCCATCCGTTAATATAGTGCCAGTTATTCTTAAACCAGTAAAAACAACCATCTACACCTGCTTCACCTAATGCTTTATGAGCTCTTTCAGTTAATTCCTGGGTAGGCAAAAAGAAATTCAGAAACGAATAGTTTTCTTCCCCACCTTCGGGAACCGTTCTAAAGGTAACTCCTTCCACTTGTGAAAGTGCTTCCCGTAGTATGGTATAGTTTTTTTTCTGAAGGGCTAAAAAATCATCCAGCTTTTCCAGCTGCCCTAAGCCTATGGCCGCATGCAATTCAGAAATTCGGAAGTTATACCCCAAATGCGGATGGGTTTCGGCACCGCGATCCTTGCCTATATGGTCGTGTCCATGGTCTTGGTATTGGTCAGCATGAATAGCGTATTGCTGATTGTTGGTAATAATACCGCCCCCTTCCCCACAGGTAATGGTTTTAACAAAATCGAAGGAAAAACACCCCAAATCTCCTATGCTCCCCAAAGGCTTCCCATTAAAAGTACCACCCAAGGCCTGACAGGCATCTTCCAACAATATCAAGCGATGTTTTTTACAAATGGCTTGTAATTCAGTTAAACGCGCCATAGAGCCGCACATATGCACCGGCATCACACATTTGGTCTTAGGGGTAATGGCCGCTTCCACGGCTTGTGGGTCAAGTGTTAACGTATCATCAATATCCACCAATACCGGAACAGCGCCCAATGCCATAATGGATTCAAAACTGGCAACAAAGGTAAAAGTAGGCATAATCACCTCATCGCCTGCCCCTATCCCTGCCGAAGCCAACGCCACTGTTAAGGCAGCCGTACCACTGGAAACCAATTGGCAATAGTCCGCTCCCATACGTTTGGCAAAAGCTGCTTCAAATTCTTTGGCTTTCCAATGATTGTTACGCATCCCGTCAAAGCCATAGCGCATGAGGATGCCGCTTTCCATGACATCGTTTACATGTTTGCGTTCTTCGTTTCCAAATAATTCAAATCCGGCCATTTTTTAAGGTTTTAGGTGCTGGGTCAAGGGTTTTGGGTGACGGTTTCTTTTACCTTTTACCCTTTACCTTTCACCCACATAGACGAACCACAAAGGTAAGGGTTGCGTGAGGAGTGTGCAACTGCTTTTAGCGGCATTGAATTTTTAATTGTTTATCTTTGGCAAGCACACTTTTGTAGAAAGCAGAAAATAAGTATAAATAAGCCAATCAATTCCCAAACATCAAAACAACTACCTTGATGAAAAGCCTTCTAACCCTTTTAGTTTTTGTTACTTCCGTAACGCTATTTGCCCAAAAAATAAGCTATTCTTTTCCCGAGGGCTATGAAACTGTACTCTCTAAAAAGGATTACAAATATCTGGTGGACGAATCGGTAAAAGCCATATCCAAATATTATAAAATAGTGTCAGTAAAAGAGGGTGTCGTACAACTTGAAGTCAATCAGGATTATTCCATGATCAACCTTCACAATCTTATTCTAAGGTGTGCAGATATGGAAAAAGAAGCATGGCAGCCTCTCATTAGTGCACATTTTGAAGGCATGTACGAGTCCATCGAAAATCAAAAGCAAATTGACCCCAGTAATTTTGAGTCTATTGAAGCGTATTTAAGTATTCGTATCTATCCTGAAAATTATACCGACCAAATGGGAGGTTCCGAAAATTTAATTGTAAAAACACAGCTGCCGGGTACTATTTCCATGTTGGTACTGGATTTACCCTCAACCTTTGCCTCCATTCAAAAGGAGATGTTTCTATTGTGGAATAAATCGATAGCTGAAGTATTTGAAATTGCCCAAAAAAATGTAAACAAACAGGAATTTTTCAAGGCGACGAAAGTGTTAAACCTCAACGGTAATGACATTGAAATAAACTTTATAGAAAATGAAGACTATGGTTCTAGTTTGGCGTTGGATTTACCAACTAATGCCCCCGAATTTATAGGCGAATGGGGCTCTGTGGTTGCCATTCCTAACAAGGGATTAGTTAATATTTGTATGATTTCGGAAGAAAAGCCGCTGGACTTTATCGGCTTTATTCAACAATTAAAACCCGTTGTGGAACAATTTTACAATCAACATCCTCAGCGGGTCTCCAAAGACTTTTATTGGTACTATAACAATGCTTTCACCAAAATAAACATTGTTGAATCAAATGGAGAATTTAGCGTCATTGCACCGTACTTACTTACTGAATTGATGACAGAAAAATAAATAACCACCCGTATGAACCTCTTCTTTATCATCCTCATCGTTCTTGTTTTTATTGTTATGACCATTGCCAAATTCAAAATCCACTGTGCATATTTAGAAAGCCCGCCTAATTTTAGGGTGTATTTGTAATACCCACATTGCAAAGCCTCTTAGGGGGTAATGGGTAAAAGGTCCTGGGTCAAGTGTAAAATAACCCACACATTGTCATTCCCTGCACGACAGGGAATCCACAGCAAAACAAAAACTCCAATGTGGACGCCCAATCAAGTTGGGCGTGACAAGAATCAAAAAAAACCTACAACTCCGTGTTTACTCCGTATTTACTTCGTGTTTACTCCGTGTTTACTTCGTGTTTACTCCGTGTTTACCCCGTGTTTAGTTCGTGTTTAGTTCGTGTTTAGTTAGTGAAGGGTCAATGAGTGAGTCGCAAGTCGTGAATCGGGAGGCATAAATCGAGCCTTTTTGTCGTAGTATTCATAAAGATTCTAAATAACTCCTTTGTAACACTTACCACGCACTATCCTAACTGTATGTACGCTGTATCTACGGAGTATCTATGCAGTATCTATACTGTATCTACGGAGTATCTATGCTGTATCTATGGAGTATCCCTATTTTACCTAAACTGTAAGTACGCTGTATCTATACCTGTAAGGGGAAGGGTGATGGGTACTGGGTGATGGGTCAAGGGTATGTCAGTTCGAGTGATTTCGACTGGAAGAAGAAATTGTATCGAGAACATAGTATGCTCTTCTCGATGCTTCAGCAAGCTCAGCACAAGTTCCGCTTTTGTTTGTTCTTCACAAAACCCACTCGAAGTGACAATTAGCGCCAACCGTCCCTCCAATTCGACTTCGGGACTCGTCTCGTAAACTTTCAAAACATCCCCTAACCCTCTTAAAAGGAGGAAGCATTTTAGGGCAATAAGTCACTCCTCCCTTTGAAGAGCCTGTGCTGAGCTTGTCGAAATAGAGGTCGGGAAGGATGTGTTCTTCACCCACAATGGAAAAAAGATCAGAATAAAATCCTTTTCTTACTATGATGTAATCCCAAAATAACGCTACTATTTTTGTACTTTTGTAAGTCTCAAAAAGACCTATGAAATTCCAAATCGTCAGCGACTTTACCCCTACGGGAGACCAACCGGAAGCCATTCAACAATTGGCCAAAGGGCTGAAAGAAGGGGAAAAACACCAAACTCTCTTGGGTGTTACTGGAAGCGGGAAAACATTTACCGTTGCCAATGTGGTACAGGAAGTTCAAAGGCCTACCTTGGTCTTAGCGCACAACAAAACGCTGGCGGCACAATTATACAGTGAGTTCAAGCAGTTTTTTCCTCATAATGCTGTGGAGTATTTTGTGTCCTACTACGATTACTATCAGCCGGAAGCTTATATCCCCAGCAGCGGAACCTACATTGAAAAAGACCTTTCCATCAACGAAGAAATTGAAAAGCTACGGTTAAGCACTACCTCTTCCCTCCTTTCGGGACGCCGGGATGTGCTGGTGGTCGCTTCGGTGTCGTGTTTGTACGGTATTGGCAACCCTGTGGAGTTTCAGAAAAACGTGATAGAGCTTCACAAAGGGCAAATTATTTCCCGCACCAAATTGTTGCACCAATTGGTACAAGGCCTCTACTCCCGCACCGAATTTGAGTTCCACAACGGTCGCTTCCGTATTAAAGGAGACACCGTGGATGTCTATCCCGGTTATGCCGATAATGCCTTCCGAATTCACTTTTTTGGGGATGAAATTGAAGATATTGAGTCCTTTGACCCACTCAATAACAACATACTGGAAAAGTATGAACAGCTGAATATTTATCCGGCTAATATGTTCGTAACCTCGCAGGACGTGTTACAAAGTGCGATTAGTGATATTCAGGATGATTTGTTGAAACAGGTGGATTATTTCAAGGAAATAGGCAAGCATTTGGAAGCCAAACGACTGGAAGAACGCACTAACTTTGACTTGGAAATGATTAAGGAATTGGGGTATTGCAGTGGTATAGAAAACTATTCCCGCTATCTGGACCGAAGATTGCCCGGTACGCGCCCTTTCTGTCTGTTGGACTACTTCCCCAAGGATTATATCATGGTGGTGGACGAAAGTCACGCTTCCATTCCGCAGGTGGGAGCCATGTATGGCGGCGATCGTAGCCGAAAGGAAAATCTTGTGGAATACGGTTTCCGATTACCGGCGGCTTTGGACAACCGCCCGTTAAAGTTTGAAGAGTTTCAGATGCTCCAAAATCAGGTGATTTATGTGAGTGCCACCCCTGCCGATTATGAGCTGGAACAAAGCGGCGGCGTCTATGTGGAGCAGATCATTCGACCCACCGGATTGCTGGATCCCCCTATTGAAATACGCCCCAGTTTAAACCAGATCGACGATTTGTTGGAAGAAATACAACTGCGGGTGGAGAAAGACGAACGCGTGTTGGTGACAACCCTTACCAAGCGTATGGCAGAAGAGTTGACGAAATACCTCACCCGAATATCCATCCGTTGCCGATACATTCATAGTGATGTGGACACCTTGGAGCGTGTGGAAATTATGCAGGATTTACGCCTCGGTTTGTTTGATGTGTTGGTGGGTGTGAATCTATTACGGGAAGGGTTGGACTTACCGGAAGTATCCCTGGTTGCCATTCTGGATGCAGACAAAGAGGGCTTTTTACGTAGTGCCCGTTCATTGACTCAAACGGTGGGACGTGCAGCACGTCACTTGAATGGAAAAGCCATTATGTATGCTGATAAAATTACCAAGAGCATGCAGGCGACCATCGATGGTACCGAATACCGAAGAAGCAAACAAATGGCCTATAACAAAGCAAATAACATCACTCCGGCGGCCATTAAAAAATCCTTGGATAATGCATTGACTAAGAAAAAAACCGAAGCCTATACCTTTGACACGGCAGAAATTCTGGCTGCTGAAAGCAATGCAGCGTATCTCACCAAACCCCAATTGGAAAAGAAAATTCGCGATACCCGCAAGGAAATGGAAAAAGCGGCCAAAGATTTGGACTTTATGATGGCGGCCAAGCTAAGGGATAAGATAAAGGCCTTTCAAAAACAACTTCAGGAATTAGAATGAGGCTCCTACTGTTAACTTTGCTTACCTTTAGTCTTTGGAGCTGCCAAAAGCCCATAAAAAATGCACCTATGGAGTCTAAAATTGTCATTGCCCATCGTGGGGCTTCGGGCTATGTACCCGAACATACCCTCGCTGCCAAAGCGATGGCCTATGCCATGCACCCTGATTATTTGGAGCAGGATGTGGTGCTAAGCAAAGACGATGTGCCTATCGTTATTCACGACATTCATTTGGATGCAGTGACCAATGTAGCTGAAGTTTTCCCGAATCGGAAAAGAGAAGACGGAAGGTATTATGTCATTGATTTCACCTTTGAAGAATTAAAAGCCTTGCGTGTCATTGAGCGATTTGATTATGAAACAGGTGAAGTCGTTTTTCCGAAACGCTTTCCGAAGGGAAAATCCCGCTTTGGATTACATTCCCTTCAGGAGGAAATTGAATTGATTCAGGGATTGAATAAAAGTACGGGAAATTTCATGGGTATTTACCCGGAAATCAAGGAACCTGCCTTCCACCGTTCCGAAGGAAAAGATATTTCAACCATGGTATTAAAAGTCCTTTCAGACTACGGATATACTTCCAAAAAGGACGCCTGTATTTTGCAGTGTTTTGATGCTTCGGAATTGAAAAGAATTCGGCAGGAATTGAATAGTGAATTATTTTTAGTGCAATTGATGGAGTTTGAAGAAGAGATTGATTCCATTCCGAAGTTTGCGGCTTACGTTGACGGTTTGGGGCCTTGGATTAAACTACTGGAGGATAATCGATTGATGGCGATGGCAAATGAAAATAAACTAGTAGTTCATGCATACACCCTTCGGAAAGACCAACTCAATGAAAATCAAACGTTTGAAGAATTACTGGAAGAAGTACTATTTAGACAAGGAGTGGATGGGGTTTTCACCGACCATCCCGATGCAGTGATTCAGTATTTAAAAAGCCGCTAATGTCGTACCACCCGGATTCCATTCGATTAAACAAAGCCATCAGCGACAGTGGTTTCTGCTCTCGCCGCCAAGCCGATACCTACATTGAAAAAGGAGTAGTGACTATTAATGGCGAAGTAGCAGGTTTAGGCGACCGTGTGATGCCCAATGATGAAATACAAGTAGATGGAAAACGTATTACCGAAAATGAGAATCTAGTCTATATTGCTCTCAACAAACCCGTAGGCATTACATGCACCACAGATACCCGAATTAAAGGAAATGTGGTCGATTTTATCAATCACAAAGAACGTATTTTTCACATAGGAAGACTTGATAAACCCAGCGAGGGGCTTCTGCTAATGACCAATGACGGGGATATAGTAAACAAGATATTACGGGCAGGTAATGAACACGAAAAGGAATATATTGTAAAAGTAAATCACCCAATTACCGATGATTTTTTAAACCGAATGCGAAATGGGATTTACTTGGAAGAGCTGCAAACGGTCACCAAAAAATGCACGGTAGAAAAAGTAAGTCGGTTTGTGTTTCGAATTATTCTGGTTCAGGGATTAAACCGGCAGATTCGCAGAATGTGCGAATATTTGGAATATGAGGTAGTTTCTTTACAGCGTATTCGAATTATGAATATTGAATTAGGAAGTCTTCCGGTTGGGAAGTGGCGTGATTTAACGAAAGAAGAGCTGAAGGGTCTAAAAGAGTCCATTCAAGATTCAGACAATAGTTCGTTTATAGATGTTCAAGAAAAAAAAGTGCCGGGAAAGCGAAGAAGGTTATAAAAAATAATCGCGCACCGATTGAGGAGTGCGCGATCTTTTCAACTAACTAACCAAATTTAATTTCAATTATGAAATCTCAACCATACGTTTAATTTCTTTGGCTTCTTCAACTTTAGGAAGCAAGATACTTAGAACACCATGTTCATAATTGGCTTGGATTTCATCTACGTTAATCAAGTCCGGAAGGGTAAATGACCTTTCGAAACTTGAGAAGTTAAACTCTTTACGAGTAAATTTTACCCCTTCTTTCTCTTCCGTTTTTTCTTCGTTTGAAGAAGTTTTGGTAGCAACTTTTAGAAGGTTTTTTTCAACTTCAATAACAATATCTTCTTTTTTCAATCCTGGCACCGCCAATTCGACGACAAAGTTCGATAAATCTTCCTTAATATTAACTAAAGGAATGCTAAATCTTTCATAATTTATTGAATCTAAGCGATTTTCAGGAAAAAATTCATCAAAGATCGATGGGAACCAAGGGTTTTGTTTTTTAACTATTTTCATAACTTTTTATTGTTTAAGTTTTACATTTTAACATTACAATTATGTGTATGCAAATGCAATTCCAAAGCAATAAAACAGTCAGTTTGTCTTGTGTTTCAGTAATTTACAAGACATTTTGTCTTGTTTGAAGAGTTTTTAATTGTAATACGTCTGGAAAATAGCAATGAGTTCTTGAGAAGGAATAATTTTATCCTCATATTCATTCATCCTGGATAGAATACTATCTATAGCCCCTGGGCGAATCCCCATTTTAAGTCCAAAATTTTTTAATGTAATTACTTCATTTTCGTGGGTAACTCTGTCCACATTCATAACAAGTAAAAGTTTGTGAAAATGAGTAATGCGGTCCATTTCGCTAAAAGGCGTAGCGGAAGATTGCGGATGTTGAAACAAGTTGTTTATTTGTTCTTTTTCTAACCCCATTCGGGCTCCAATTCGATAAATAAAATCATATTCGGCAGCATCAATTTTACCATCGGCATTGGCCATATAAATTAGATCACTAAGGAGCGCTTTTTGTTTTGCTATATTCATACTGCAATACTAAGCGAAAAATGGCAATTTGAAAAAAAACAATCCTTTTTTATGTGTCTTTTCCTTTTGTAGTGATTGCTGCCAAGGTAAAACCGCTTCTTCCTCTTTGTAAATCATATCTGTTAGCACGATCCAGCATTTGCTCCATTTCGGTCTTAAATAAATTGTATAACGAGTCTATTAAGTTTTGATAACTTTCTATTGTAATATCACGCGAAAGTCGGTTGATTGTTTCATAAGAAGGGATATCTGAAGCACTATTCAAAATACTTTCAATAACAGCTTCAGCATTGGTAACAGCCTCTTTTTTTACTTCCTTTTTTTCATTTCGGGTATAGTCCATCATAAAAATTTCCAATTTTAACCCCAATGCCTCACCATAAGCTTGGGTAATTTCTAAGGATCTATCCAGATAATCCAGCGCTTTTATTTTTTTATCGGGTGTGGCATAATTATGATAATCATAAATCGCTGTTAATGCAGCATTTATATAGGTATTCGAGCTAAGGTTGGAATCTTTATACTTTTCAATAAGTTGGGTGAGTTCTTTATACGATCTATTATCGTAATAAACATAACTCAGTAAATCTACTAAAGCCGGAATTTTAGGATTCTCAGGATTAGTAGTCTCTAAATCCTTTAACAAGCGCTCCCCAATGACGAGGTCATCTTTGGAATACGTTTTTGTATTGACTGCATTTTGCACCAATTGAAACTCACTATCAATAATATATTCCTTAGTTCTTTTACGCTCTTCTACCACACGTTTAAATTCCTCTTGAATTTGAACTAACAGCGTTTGACTTTCGCTTTTTACGTTACGCACCTCAAGCTCTACAAATTTTTCATAGTTTTTAAAACGAGGTTCAATATTGGCTTCAGTGATTTTTTCGATAAAACCTTGCAACTCGGCGCCTAATTCATTTTTAATCCCGCTAATACGGCTTAGCATTTCTTCTTTCAAGGAGCTTTTGGATTTCATATTCTGAAAAAGGGAAAGCCCACTGAATAACCCAATGGCAGCAACAACCAAGGCAATTAATGTGTTAATTTTTTTATTCACCAAAACGGTAATTTGATTTTCAATTATGGCATCAAAATCCTTTTTAGGAATTCGAACATATTGGCTTTCGGTTAATTTTTCTAGGGCTTCAGCTACCTTTTTATCTGAAACACTTTCTGGAGTTTGCGCTTCTGAAATAAAAATTAAACTCATACATAGAATCGCAATAAAAACATGTTTTTTCATAATACTACTTTTTCATTTTTAAAAATACCTTAAATACAAAAACAAAAAATATAAGTAGTTGAAATTCAGTTAAAATACGACAAAAAAAGGGGTTTTTACCCCATAAAAAAAGCCCCTAAAAGGGGCTTTAAAATATAGTTTGTATTTGTTTTATTAAGAAAGTACTGCCTGTACTTTATCTGCGGCTTCTTGAAACTCGATAGCAGAATGTACATCAAGTCCACTATTGTCTATAAGTACTTTGGCAATATCGGCATTGGTACCTTGTAATCGCACAATGATAGGTACTTGGATGGTTCCCATATTTTTATAGGCATCTACAATTCCTTGGGCAACCCTATCGCAACGAACAATTCCGCCAAAAATATTGACTAAAATTGCTTTTACATTGGGGTCTTTTAAAATGAGTTTAAATGCTGTCTCCACTCGTTCTGCATCGGCAGTACCGCCCACATCTAAAAAGTTTGCAGGCTCTCCACCAGCTTGTTTTATAAGATCCATGGTAGCCATGGCCAATCCGGCTCCATTTACCATACATCCTACGTTTCCTGATAGTTTTACATAGCTCAGGTTATAACGGCTGGCTTCTACTTCAGTAGGATCTTCTTCATCAAAATCACGGAGTTCAACGATGTCAGGATGTCGGATCAGTGCATTATTATCAATAACTACTTTTGAATCGGCTGCGAATATGCGATCATCAGCTGCTTTTATCACAGGATTGATTTCAAATAAAGAAGCATCAACTCCGAGATAGGCTTTGTAAATAGCTCCAACAAATTTTACCATGTGCTTAAAAGCATTGCCTGATAAGCCAAGATTAAAAGCTACTCTTCTGGCTTGAAATCCCTGTAAACCAACTCCCGGGTCAATTTCTTCGGTAAAAATCTGCTCAGGAGTTTCTTCAGCAACTTTTTCAATATCCATTCCGCCTCGAGGAGAATACATGATCATGTTTTTGCCGGTTTGCCTGTTCAGCAATACAGAAAGGTAAAATTCCTGATTTTCTGATTCACCCGGATAATACACGTTTTGTTCGATAAGAACTTTTCTTACTTTTTTACCCTCCGGGCCTGTTTGTGGCGTTACCAACTGCATTCCAATGATCTGGTCAGCATAGGTTAAAACGTTATCAATTGTTTTAGCAATTTTAACTCCACCACCTTTTCCACGCCCACCTGCGTGAATTTGTGCTTTTACAGCCCATTTATCTGTTCCTGTCGATTTTTGCAATTGTTTGGCAGCATCCAGGGCTTCCTCAGGCGACATAGCTATGATTCCTTCTGGAACGGATACTCCAAATTTCTTTAATAGCGCTTTTCCTTGATATTCGTGTAAATTCATTTTAGGATTGATTCTTTATTTAACAATATCGAGTAACTCAATCTGGAATGTCAATAGGTCGTTGCCTTTAATTTTGCCTCTTTCCTGAGCTCCGTAAGCAAGGTTCGGATGAACGTATAATTCCCATTTAGAACCAACAGGCATCATTTGAAGGGCTTCAGTCCAGCCACGAATTACACCAGTTACTCTGAATTTCGCCGGATTTCCCTCTTCTGTTTCATCAAAAACAGTCCCATCTAACCTTGTCCCTTTATAATAAACTGAAACCATGTCGGTTTTTTGTGGAATCGGTCCAGTTCCCTGCTCAATGATTTTGTATTGCAATCCCGATTCGGTGGTAATAATACCTTCTTTGTTTTTATTTTCGGCTAAAAACTCTTCTGCTTTATTCAAATTTTCTTCTGCTTCCAATTTTTTCTTTTCAGCCATTTTTTCCTGGATACCCTGGAAATATTTTCTGATATATGCACCGGCATCTTCTTTGCTCATCATGCCTTCACCCTCTGAAAATGAATCTTCAAAACCTTTGGCAATTGCATCAATATTGATAGACTCAAACTCATTTTGTTTAAGATTATTTCCAATATCCAAACCAATGGCATAGCAAATGCTATCCAGGTCATTATTGAGTGCAACATCTTTTCTTACGGAAGTTTGCTCACATGAACTTAGCATGAAAAGAGCAACAACCATTAACGTAATTCCTGAAAGACTTTTAAACATCACTAAATTTTTTTGATTATTTTAATTGTATTAATTCCAGATCATAGACCAGCGTGGCTTTTGACGGTATTTTGTTTCCATCGCCAGGCAGGCCAAA
>JAGQZA010000044.1:7913-14014 GCA_020435805.1 Flavobacteriaceae bacterium | reverse complement strand
CTGCCATGCACCAACTCAAAAAAGAAGACATTAGCCAGGAAGTGTTCAACCTCTACGACGATTATGCTCATAATAAAATGGATCGTCGCCAATTTGTAGAAAAACTCTCTGCCTATGCCGTGGGAAGCATTACCGTTGGGGCTTTGTTAAGCTTTATTACGCCCAATTACAAAGACACCATCACGGTGCCACAAGACCATCCCGCATTAGAATCCAAATACATTGAATACCAATCCCCCAAAGGAGGGGGTACCATCAAAGGGTTGCTTTCTACTCCAAAGGAAATGAACAGCAAACTCCCCGGAGTTGTGGTAGTACATGAAAATAGAGGCCTCAACCCCTATATCGAAGATGTAGGCAGAAGAACCGCTTTAGACGGGTTTATCAGTTTGGCTCCCGATGCCTTAACCCCGCTGGGCGGTTACCCCGGTAACGATGACGACGGTCGCGAACTGCAGCGCAAACGAGATAGAAACGAAATGCTGGAAGACTTTATGGTGGCCTTTGAGTACCTGAAAACCCACCCCCAATGTAATGGAAAAGTAGGCGTAGTAGGCTTTTGCTTTGGGGGTTGGATTTCCAATATGATGGCAGTAAAACTCCCCAATCTGGCAGCAGCCGTTCCTTTTTACGGCGGGCAACCCTCTGCCGAAGAAACCGCACAAATACAAGCCCCGTTACTCATTCATTATGCCGGTTTGGACACCCGTGTCAATGCTGGTTGGGAGGCTTATGAAGCAGCACTAAAGACCAACAGCAAAGCCTATACAGTACATTTTTATCCCGAGGTAAACCATGGCTTTCATAACAATACCACCCCTCGCTATGATGAAGCAGCAGCAACGCTGGCATGGCAACGCACCATTGATTTTTTTAAGGAACACCTCATTTAAAATAACTATATGCCACAAATTAATCCCTACCTTCATTACAACGGCAATGCCGAAGAAGCCTTTACCTTTTACCAATCAGTTTTTGGGGGCGAATTTGCCATGGTCGTCCGGTTTAAAGATATGCCCAAAAACCCAAACCACCCCATCGATACCAAAGAAGCCAACAAGATTATGCATATAGCACTGCCTATTGGCAAAAACAATGTATTAATGGCCAGTGACACACCCGAATCCATGGGAAAACACAACGAAATGGAAACCAGAACCAAAATCTCAATAAGTGCCGAAAGCAAAGAAGAAGCAGACCACCTATTCAATGGCCTTTCCCAAGGGGGTACGGTAGAATTCCCTATAGGAGATAGCCCCTGGGGTTCGTATTTTGGCATGTTTCGGGATAAATATGGTATTGAGTGGATGGTCGATTATGATCCCAACTACAAAGGAGAACGGTGATATTTTTTATACAATACCGAAAAAACACAACCGCTTAAAATGCCTCGCTTTGTTTTATGAATTCATAAATTACAATAAAGCCCAATAACAACATCAAAAACCACTTTCCCTCTATGCATGATACCATAACCATTCGCGAAGCACAACCCCAAGACATCCCACAAATACAAGTGGTACGTAATGCCGTAAAAGAAAACACCCTGTCAAATCCCGCATTGGTAACAGATGCAGACTGCTTAGAGTATATCACCCAACGAGGGAAGGGATGGATTTGCGAAGTTGATAATCAAATAGTAGGCTTCGCTATCGCAGATATAAAAGACAACAATATCTGGGCATTATTTGTGCATCCCCATCATGACAAACAAGGCATAGGTAGGCAACTGCACAACACCATGCTCCATTGGTACTTTACACAAACCACAAAAACGGTTTGGTTAGGCACTGCCCCCAATACCCGAGCCGAACAATTTTATCGAAAAGCAGGTTGGACACAAATAGGCACCCATGGCAAAGGAGAACTAAAATTCGAAATGACCTACCCCACTTGGAAAAACCTTAACAAATCATCCAACCGGAACACACAATAAAAACTAAGTCCTGCTTAAGACCGCCACATGCAGGCGAGTTGTAGGTGTTCCCAATGGAGATTCAAATGGTAAATCGAAGATTCAATCACTACTCAATACTTCCTACTTCCTACTTCCTACTCCCTACTCACCAGTCACTACACACTACTACTCCAAAACAACCACTAAAAAATATCTTTATTTACTACCATAACACACTAAAAAAGAGAATACTAAAAGTGGTAGGTTCATAACTATTTAGTACCTTCGATATACCGTAGAAATGGCTTCAATCTTCACTACGGCGAAACCTTTAAGTATTTTATGGCACCTAACTATTAAAAATCAAAATGAAAAATAAATGTATTTTTTTATTCATTGGAATTTTCTCTCTTTATTCCTGCGATGAAGCTTCAAGCAAGCAAACTTCTTCCGAAAATGAAAAACCAGAACCGTTTAATGAACAAACGGAAATTGATGCAATCATGAGTGTTATTGACAACGAAACCAAATGCTTTTTTGATGGAAATTATGAATGTTGGGCAAAAAACTGGAGCCATAAGGATTATGTCATGCAATCTTGGAACAATAGCGATGGTACTGCAGATGCTGCCGTAGGCTGGGAAAAAATTAATTCGCAAGGCAAAAATTGGATTGAAAAATATTATAAAAATGGAGAAAACATTATACATCCAGATTACAAACGTGAAAAACCTTCTGTAAAGTTCTTCAATGAAAAGTCTGCCTACCTAAATTGGTTACAATACAATGCAGATTCAGAAAAGAAATATTATAGAATAAGTAACGAAATTCGCATTATGGAAAAAGAAGAGGATGGATGGAAAATTGTAAATGTTTCAGCATTTTGGGATACACAACTAAAAGTTCACGTAGATAGCCTAAAGTTATAATAAAATAACTATTAAAACTGGCACACTTTTTTTAATGTATGCGTATTATTTAAATTGGCACGCTTGTACAAAGCGTGCTTATTTTATAGCGTATTTGCAACACCCAACACTTACTGTTTCTCTCCCATAGATTCGGGTTTTCCCTTTAACCCAAATCCTTTTACATTCCCCTCCTCATCCAAAAAAAATTCCCATTGTACCGATTGATCCTTAAAATAAAAGGTAGTTGCAGAGGATGGTATGAGTGCTTCCTTACCGGGAATGGGATCGGGACGCAGATAGAGTGTCCCATTTTCTACACTTATATGCAACAGACCAAAAGACTTTGTTAAATAACTTCCCACATAATGGGTGTATAGTTTTGTATCTATAGCATAAGGGGTAAGCTCTTCCTTTTTTGTGGGCATGGTAAAATCATTGCCAAACCAAATATTGCGGACTACCCAATATACTCCTTTCCAATAGCTCCCGGAAAAATTGTGAATGTAAATCAATGTCGAATGATTTTCCGGATACCTCTGAATACTAGCACGTTTATTGGGCCCATCACCTACTATATAATATTCTTTAGGGGCTGCATCATCCACCACCCACCATGCCAAACCGTAGTTAGAAAGCGAACCATCCTTTAAAAGGGTTTTACTAAATGTTGCTTTTCTATTTTCTTCTGATAGAAGGGTATTACTATAAAAAGCTTGTTCAAATCGATACAAATCCTCTGCAGTGGAATACAAATTTCCATCTCCCGAAGGCGCAAAAAAAGTATCGCCATTGATGGTATCTGAAATTTGGGTAAGATCTTCAAAATAGGTATGCTTTAAGTCAAGGGGTTCAAAAATGGCTTTTGTAGCATAAGCTTCATAGGGCATCCCACTTACTTTTTCAACCAAAGCAGCCAGAACTATATAATTACTGTTTTGATAATTATAATGAGCGCCGGGTGCCTCAACAGGGAAGATATTTTCAGAAACAAGTTTTACAATAGCTGCATTGTTTAGAAACTTGGTGGTATCGACCACATTCACTGCTTTTTCAATAAAACTGGGCAAACCGCTTGTCATAGCAAGAAGCTGCTTAATGGTAATGCCCTCATAGGGCCATTCGGGGAAGTATTTTTTCACAGTATCACTCAAAACAAGTTTTCCCTCCTGTTCCAGTTTTAAAATGGCAGCAGCCGTAAAGGCTTTGGTAATAGACTTTACCGCTAACGAAGTAGAAGTAGTGATGGGTACGTCCTGCCCCGGAAGTGTCCCATACGATTTATGAAAAACAATATTCCCATGTTCAGCAATCAAAATTTGCCCGTGAAACAGCTCATCTTTTTCAATAATCGTTAGGACTGAATCCAATTTTTGTTTCCAGTGCTGACTAAAAGAACTATGAGTTAGCAAACAAAAAAAGAGTAAGTAGGTAAAAAGCCGCATGTAGAAATTTTTTTATGACTACAAATTTTACATGCCAAGGGTTAAAATAAAAATAACTCCTATAGATTTTTTATAGATGCGTTTAAATTTGGCGTAAAAAATCTACTAAATCGGTTTCTGCCGGGAGTTTCATTTTTTTTCGTAATCGATATCGAGCTGTGTTTGCGCTGGAAGAAGAAATATTTAATTCCGAAGAAATCGCTTTGGTAGAATAGCCCTCTGCCAGCAATTCAGCAACCAATAGATCATTTGGTGTTAAGGAATGGAATCTTTTTTTAAGTCGGTCTTGATAACTGAAGGTGCCCTTTTCTAAGATTGAAAACTTCTCTTGTAGTCTATATTTGTACCCCAAGAATGAAAGCGTATTTCGTTTTTGGTTAACCATCACCATCCAAATAGAAATCGACAACACCAATCCTGAAAAAACAATAAAATTCCAGCCCCGCTCTTTCATAAAAAGAACCTGCATCCTGTTCTTTTCTATCTGGTAGACATTATTGGGAAGGGACTCCCTTATCTTTTCCAAAACATCCACATCCAAAGATTCCCTTGTAATAAACACATATACATAAGCAATTAGAATAATACTCACCATAACCAAAATAAAATGATAAAACTTGATGGTAAATGGCGCTATAGAGTTAAGTTTCTGCATCCCAAAAATTAAAAAAGAAGGGTAAACCTAAAAAAGAATTTATTGAGTTGCAAGCAGTTTTATAAAGATTAATTATTAAAACCGCTCGACTTAAAACTATCATCATCTTGATCCACAATAGCAAATAGCACAAAAACATCCCACTCCACTCACTACTCACTACTCACTACTCACTATTACCCCAAACCCCACACTATCGGCACTGTTGAGTTTATACAGCTGCTCGTTTACCTCCTGATAAAACCGCACTCCCAGCACCCCCATAGGTATTCCCGGTGCATTGGGTGGCACCGCCACTTGAAATACTAAAGTGGAGTCTGTAGCTGCTGTATCCATGACCCTTGGGGTGTCCAGATACAATTCATGTTCCAACGTCTCAAAATCAAACCCCAACACTCCAAAACACAGTTCCACATGGGTGGCACCCACGGCAAACGGTAGTTTCTGTATATCAAAATGAATGATTGTTAAGGTATGGGAGGCTGCGTCGTATTCCATAGGGTAGGGTACTACCCTTTTTAGAATACAATCGGGTGTATAAGCAAACTGTTGTAGTAATAAAAGCCCATTGGGAGTGGCAACCCCTTCACTAACCTTTCGCTGCCCTCGTTTGCTGGTGGCATCCAGATCCTTTAATTGGGTAAACAATGTCATTAATCGGCTATGAAAATACCCCAGATGATGCCCTGCATATAAGGGCTGCAGTGCCCTTCTGAATGCTTTATTTACCCGCGAACAATGTCCAAACTCGGCCCCATTCTCCCGCACGCGTTGCATACTGGGCTTAGTTTTAATAGCTTTTCCGTTAAAACCACCCCCTGCCACACGCACCACGGGCTTCCCCTTCAAATAGTAAAAATTTAAGCCTCCCAGTGTGCCTACCAAGGGGACAATTCCTTTTTGCTTTGCCATAGTGTTTCTAATTAGCTGCTACCCTACCTCCACCTCCTTCGTTACTTCCTTTCAAAGTATAGGGAAAAGTATAAGTTAGTATAGATTATAGCGTAGTTATAACGTATATATAACAAGTTTATAACAGATTTAGTATAAATATGAAGTTACTACCATATCACTTTGATGATAGTCCCATAGCACCCAAAAGCAACTTTTCCTCTTCCCTTGACCCAGCATCCCACATCCCACATCCCACATCCCACATCCCACATCCCACATCCCACATCCCACATCCCACATCC
>JAGQZA010000044.1:0-7813 GCA_020435805.1 Flavobacteriaceae bacterium | reverse complement strand
CATCCCACATCCCACATCCCACATCCCACATCCCACATCCCACATCCCACATCCCACATCCCACATCCAACATCCAACATCCAACATCCAACACTCAACATCCTTCATCCCTTTCAACTTTCTTAAAAATTAAATACCTTTAGCTGAAATTACTTCCGTATGAAAAAACTATCGCTGCTGTTACTATGCCTCACTGCCTTAACAACACAGGCGCAAATGGACCAACAACTCCTTAAAGACATTGAAAACATACAGCCTAAAGTCATCGACTGGCGGCATTACTTCCATCAAAATCCGGAGCTCTCCAACCGGGAGTTCAACACCGCCAAAAAGATTGAGGCCCACCTAAAATCGCTTGGACTGGAAGTACAAACGGGTATTGCCATTACCGGCGTGGTAGGTATTTTAAAAGGCGATCTCCCCGGCAAAGTAGTGGCCCTGCGTGCCGATATAGATGCTCTCCCTGTTACCGAGCGTAATAATCTCCCCTATAAAAGCACCGTAAAAACTACCTTCCTCGATACCGAAACAGGAGTGATGCACGCCTGCGGGCACGATACCCACACAGCTATTTTGATGGGTGTAGCCGAAGTGCTTTCCAAACACAAACACAAAATAAAAGGAACTATTAAATTCATCTTTCAACCCGCCGAAGAAGGTCCACCCCCCGGGGAAGAAGGCGGCGCCAAACTCATGATTAAAGAAGGGGTGTTACAAAATCCTAAGGTAGATGCTATTTTCGGACTCCATATCAACTCCGGAACTCCCATCAATACCATCAAATACAAAAGCGGAGGCACCATGGCAGCGGTAGAACGATTTGTGGTCACCGTAAAAGGGAAAGGTACCCACGGCTCGGCCCCATGGACGGGTGTGGATCCTATCCTTATTTCAGCAAAAATCATTGACGGTTTTCAAACCATCATCAGTCGAGAATCCCCTTTAATTGATGAAGCTGCCGTAATTACCGTAGGGAAAATCACGGCCGGGGTGCGCTTTAATATCATCCCCGAGTCTGCCGAAATGATAGGCACCGTCCGCACTCTGGATGCCGATATGCGAGAGCTCATTATGCGCCGTATGAATGAAATGGCACGCGATATTGCCAAAGCCTATGGTGGCGAAGCCACCATTGAATGGCAAAACAATACGGTAGTCACCTATAACGACCCCAATTTAACTACTCAAATGGTTCCTACTTTGGAACGCATTGCAGGAGCCGACAATGTAAGGACCATGAAGGCTACCACCGGAGGGGAAGATTTCTCCTATTTTCAGGAAGTAGTACCCGGCTTCTATTTCTTTTTGGGCGGAATGACTCCCGGAAATAAAGAGGCATTTCCACACCATACTCCCGATTTCCAAGTGGATGATGCTGGCATGTTGTTGGGGGTAAAAGTGATGAGTCAGCTGGCTTTGGATTATTTGAATGCAAACTAAACTAAAATATGGACTTTATTAAAAACATTCCCTGGTGGGCTTGGGTACTCATCGTTTTGTTACTTATTGCCGTTCGGGATATATTCCTGCAACGGAAACATACCATTAGTCATAATTTCCCCATTATAGGGCATTTACGCTACATCCTGGAACATATTGGGCCGGAATTACGGCAGTATTTGGTGGCCAATAACAGAGAAGAACTTCCATTTAACCGCATTGAACGGGGCTGGGTCTATGCCTCTGCCAAAAAGGAGAATAATTACGAAGGCTTCGGTACCGACCGCGATATCTATGCCCACCATCATATTTTTATCAATAATGCTATGATGGCCTTTCAACTTAAAGAAGGACATCCCAATCTAACAGACCATAGTTTTATCCCTTGTGCGAAAGTGATGGGACAATACAACAAAAGGCGTAAGCCATACCGTCCCGCTTCAGTCATTAACGTCTCTGCCATGAGCTTTGGTTCTCTTTCAGCAAAAGCGGTAGAATCATTGAATAAAGGGGTAAAATTGGCAGGTGCTTATCATAACACGGGCGAAGGAGGACTTTCTCCCTATCATTGCCATGGGGGCGATGTCATCTTTCACTTCGGAACGGGGTATTTTGGAGTGCGTTCGGCCGATGGTGGCTTTTCTATGGAAAAAATGGTACAACTGGTGGCAGACAATCCCTTTATCAAAGCCATCGAAATAAAGCTCTCCCAAGGGGCCAAACCCGGTAAAGGGGGTGTCCTTCCGGGAGCAAAGATTACCCGCGAAATTGCAACTATTAGAGGGGTCGAAATGGGAAAAGACGTGCTCTCCCCTCCTAACCACAAAGCCTTTTCAAATGTTCCCGAACTGATACAATTTATTGAAGACATTGCCGAAGCTACGGGACTTCCGGTAGGGATTAAAGCCGCAATTGGCAAGTTGGACGAATGGGAACAATTAGCAGACCTGATGCTACAAACAGGCAAAGGCCCCGATTTTATTACCGTGGACGGTGGCGAAGGCGGTACCGGAGCAGCACCCCCAAGTTTTGCAGATCACGTATCCCTGCCTTGGGTGTACGGTTTCAGCGACCTATACAAAGTCTTCAAAAAACGAAAATTGACAGAGCGCATCGTGTTTATTGGAAGTGGAAAATTAGGCTTTCCGGCCAAAGCGGCTATGGCTTTTGCTATGGGAGCCGATTGTATCAACGTGGCTCGTGAGGCCATGATGAGCATTGGCTGCATCCAAGCACAGGTGTGTCACACCAATCGCTGCCCCAGCGGGGTGGCTACCCAAAGCAAATGGTTGCAAAACGGTATTAATGTACCTCTTAAAAGCGAGCGCTTAGCACAATACTTTAAGACCTTCCGCAAGGAGTTGTTGGAAATCACTCACGCCAGTGGCTATGAACACCCTTGCCAGTTTAAAATGAAGGATATCGATATTAATGTAGATGACCACAACCTGTCCAAAGAGCTCGATAGAACCTATATGTATGAAAAAGACCCCGTTCCTTTTGAAGGCATGCACTCGTTGAAAGCGTGCAAGTATTTGGGCGGTCCTAACAATAATTCAAATTAAAATCGTTTTTAGAAAATATAACATACAATTATGGAAGAATTCTCGCAAGTGTTAAATTATGTTGCCTACTTACTCCCTGCTATTGTAGTAGGATTGGTGGCCTATTTTTTCTTTAAGGGGCATACAGCCAATGAAGAAGGCAGAAGAAGATATTTAGTGCAAAAGGAAGCGCAAAACAAGATCATCCCGGTGCGCTTACAAGCCTACGAAAGACTTACCCTCCTTTTAGAACGAATAGACCCTAACAAACTCTTGATACGGGTAAAGCCTTTTTCAGATGAAATACCCAAATATGAAGAATTGCTCATTAAAAATATCGAGCAGGAGTTTGAACATAACGTGACCCAGCAAATTTATACTTCCCCGGAGTGCTGGAACCTCATCAATGCAGCCAAAAATGCCACGATCCATATCATACGACAAGCCGCCATGCACGAAAAAGACAACGACGCCGATGCTATGCGCGAGTATTTATTACGCAATTTTATGGAAGAAATTACCCCTTCCCAAAAAGCATTAGCCTATATTAAAAAAGAAGTAGGAGAGCTTTTTTAGATGGACAATTACAGATTGATGATTTTTGAATTTAATATTTCACAATGGCTCACTAAGTTTCCATGAGATTCGCAGAGAGATTTATTTTATCTTGAAAGATCTTTATTAACTACCTCTATTCCCTATTCCCTATTCCCTATTCCCTATTCTCTATTCCCTTAAGATTTCCCTATCTCATTCAATTCGGTATTCTTCATCTTGGCAAACTGAAAGCCACTCTCCCACCATTTCAGCATTTCAGTTTTATCAAAAATAAGCGAATTGGTGGTTAAAACCGTTGGAGTATAATAGAAATTGAGGATGGTACTGTTATTTCCCGCTACAAATTTCCCGATGCGGATATTCTGCTTTTCAATGCGATCAAACATATATTCATGCATGCTGGTAATAAGAGAAAATACATTTCGTGCGGGTAAGCGGTTGTAATAGGTTACTTCCGTTTCCAGTATAATCACATCCACCGTAGTAGCGCCACGACTTATAGCTTCTTCAATAGGAACCATACTTCCGAAACCTCCGTCGGCATAATCGCAACCTTCCTTTTTTACCAAACTCATAAAAGGTGTGTAGTTACATGAAATCCATATCCAATCGCAGTAATCTTGATAGGAAAAATCCTTTAATGATTTGTACTCCACCTGATTTAAAGAAAGATTCGATACGGTAACGACCACGTCTTTGTCACTTGACTTCAAAGTATTAAAATCGGCTTCAGTAAAGGTTTTTTCAATTAGTTTCCGTAGGTTTTTACTCTCACCAAAGGTTTTGCTTTTCCGCATAAAATTACGAAGCACATTCCAGTGATTAATCGCTATTTCCTTTCCGCCCCACTTATCTTTCTTCACTGTAAATGGCTGAATGCTGAAAATGGATTCCTGCGTTACGGAAGTATATACATCTTTAATTTCTTCAATTTGATGTAATGCCAATTTTGGTACCAACAAACTTCCCGTAGAAGTCCCTACAAAAAGCTGGTAATCGTACTTCATTTCTTCCATGAGAAACTGTGCCACCCCTCCGGCAAAGGCCCCTTTACTACCACCACCCGAAATTACTAAGGCTCTCATTACAATTTTATTTTACGCTTAAGGTACGCTTTTTCTTTTTCGGAATAGTTACTGTACTGTTCCAATACCAGTTCCATGTTTTTTTCCTCCTCCATAAAAGTATCCAGCATTTCACGTGTACCGTCTCTAAATTTCCAATAGTGATGCGTACACGCATTGACCAGATTTTTAATAAAGCCGGGGCTCTTTACCCCCATGGAAAAAAGATACTCCAAAGCCTTATCTCTAATCTCAAAGGAATAGGCATCACTGGAATACGAAACTAATTCTGAAAGAAATTGAGGTTTATCCCCATCGTTATAACCTTCTGTAAATAATGCCAACGTAAGCCATAACTGCCGTATGTTTTTATCCTGAAAACCTATAGATTCCTGTGTTATATCAAGGTATTCAGTTCTTTTCTCCGGAAAATTGACCCAAAGATTGTACAAGGCTGCCTCCACGGTTAAATACGAAGCATCCTTTAAAAGGGTTTCGTATTCCTTCTGAAAATCACTTGGAATTTTATCCATAGACAAGGCTACCGCCTGCCGAACAACTACATGGTCACTTTTCATAGCAAGTTGGTACAGCTCTTTTACTTCTGAAAAGGATTCGTTAGCCAACTGGTAGATAACCTCCTGAGCAATATATTCATTTTTACCTCGAATAGCTTCTAGTAAAAAAGGCTTCTTTTCCTGAATAGCGGTTGCCCGAAGTGCTGAAACCTGAAAGAAACGCTCCATAAAGGAAGATCCTACCAACGATTGGTAGGCAGCTTCTGCTTTAAAAGCCGATTGCTCCAGCCAATTGGTTTTCCAAAGGCTAATATCTACATCGGTAACGGCCTGCATTTCGGTAATGAAATCATCAGTAGTAACATTTCCAAAGGCGTATTTGTTTACATAATTTTGAATCCCTTTTTGAAATGCAGCATCGCCTATAAGTTCCCGGAGGATATGCAATGCCCAGGCTCCTTTTTCATAAAAGGTAAGCGAGGATGCTTTGGGATTAAGTAATGATTCCCCTTTTCCGGCATCACTCATGGCTTGTAATTGTTCTGCGCTGTTAAACAATTTCCAATAGTAATAATCCTCACCAAAAATGGCCTTTTCGGCTAATAAAGCATAGTAAGTAGCAAACCCTTCGTGCAACCAATGGTGAGTCCCTTCGGTCTCGGTAACGAGATTGCCAAACCAATGGTGCGCCAATTCGTGGGCATTAACGTTTACATAATTTCGGTCCACAAATCCTATAGAATCTACCACAAAAGCTTCTGAAAAAAAGGTACAACTCGTATTTTCCATTCCGGCGTACAAAAAGTCCCGAACCGGTACTTGTTTATAGTTTTGCCACGGATACCCCACCCCTATTTCATTTTCCAGAAAATCGAAAATCTCTTTCGTATATCGATAGGTGGGTTCTCGTTTTAAAGTGTCTTTTAAAGGGGTATATAATTCAATAGGAATACCCGATTTTGATTCTATTTTCTTCATCTTAAAATCCCCAATGGCAAACGCCACCAAATAGCTCGCCATAGGTTGCTCCATATGGTATTGCCAAACGATGTCTTCATCGTAAAGGATAAATTTTTCCAACCTTCCGTTAGCTACCACGGTTTTGTTTGAAGGTGCCGTAATATTAAGATCAAACGCTATTTTATCGTTCATATCATCCAAGCTCGGCAACCAATGAGAGGTATATTTTCCCTGTCCCTGTGTCCAGATTTGATCTTTTATAAAGTACAATGCCTGTTTTGGATTTGCTTCATAATTAAAAAACGCTGTATAAGTCTGGCCTTTTTCAAAGGAGTTGAGAAGCCAAATTTTATCTTCGGAAGCCAATACTGGGACACTCTCCAAAGCTTGATCGGTTATCTTCATTGCTATGGCATCCAAATACACCGAGTCTGCCTTTTGAAGCATTTTGAAAGAGACTTTTATGCTTCCTTCTACCTTTTCTTCAGAAAAAATAGGTTTTACGGTAGCATCAATTTTTAAGAAATCAACAATATGGGTTTGTTGCGAAAAAGAAATAGCCGCCCAAAACAGGAAGAAATAGAAAAAAAATCTCATATGCATACTAAAAGCAAAATTAGTCATTTCGAACTATCCCGAGTATTCGGGAGAGGAGAAATCGCATCAGGTATAAAATAATAACAAATCCGTTGTGATTTCGCTCTTTAAACAAATTGAAAAGAGACGAACGTGATTTCTCCCTTCGGTCGAAATGACTTATTTTCGTTATATGAATACCAATCTCCTTCAAACTCCTATTGAATATTTAAAAGGTGTAGGGCCCAATAGGGCCGACTTGCTGAAAAAGGAGTTGGGCATTTTTACGTTTCAGAATCTCATTCATTTATTCCCAAACAGGTATTTAGACCGTACCAAGTACTACAAAATTGCAGAATTGCAGAAAACCAACGCTGAAGTTCAAATCATTGGCAAAATAACACACATTAAAACGGTCGAACAAAAACGAGGAAAACGTTTGGTAGCAACCTTCATAGACGATACGGGACAGATGGATCTGGTTTGGTTTCGCGGACATAAGTGGATTCGGGAAAACTTAAAACTCAATACGCCATACGTCATATTTGGAAAAACAAATTGGTACAACGGGGTTTTTTCCATGCCACATCCCGAACTCGAACTATTACAAGACCACGAAAAAAGCTTGCGGTCTGCCATGCAACCCATTTACCCTTCTACCGAAAAATTGTCCAGTAGTGGAATTACCAACAAAGTAATTAGCACCTTGCTTCAAAATCTGTTTTTGGAAGCGCAAAATAAGTTCTCCGAAAGTCTTTCGCAAGAGGTAGTACAACCACTAAAATTACTTCCTAAAAATGAAGCCCTTTTTAACATTCATTTTCCAAAAAGTACCACCCTGTTAGCAAGGGCACAATACCGACTAAAATTTGAAGAATTATTCTATATCCAATTACAACTCATTCGGAAAAACATCCTTCACAAAACCAAAATTAAAGGCTATACGTTTCCCAAAGTGGGGCACTATTTCAATACCTTTTTCAAAGAACATTTACCCTTCCAATTAACCCATGCACAGCAACGGGTGATTAAAGAAATACGTCACGATTTGGGGCAGCCTTCTCAAATGAATCGGTTGTTACAAGGAGATGTAGGTTCAGGGAAGACCATAGTAGCCTTCATGTCCCTGTTAATAGCACTTGACAACGGTTTT
>JAGQZA010000043.1 GCA_020435805.1 Flavobacteriaceae bacterium | reverse complement strand
GTGTTTAATACAGCATTGGATGGTGTATCTGGGGTTCCAGATGCAGTACCAGCGGCGGTATCGGAAAGGGTCCAAGCACCGGCATTGCCTTCGTTACCTACATAGGTTCCTACAAGGGTATATACATCCAGTGTGAATGCACCGGCATCGGCGGTGTTCACGTCCAAATCGGTAAGGTTAATATCCTGTGGTCCTACGGTTAGGTCAAAATACACGGCTCCCCCTTGAGCACCATTATTATTGGTAGCAAACAGGGTTGTAATACTTCCTGGAACGGGAGTCCCACCACCGGTGGTTACGGTATAACTACACGCCTCGTCCACACTTAACAATAGGTCGGCCACATTGACTGTTACGGTACCGGTAGTACTATCTAAAATAGTTTCGTAAACAGAAGAGGTTGGGGGAATATAAGTTTGCCCAGAATTAACATCACCAGGAGAAGATGCCGTTGGTCCTGTCCAGGTAAAATCCGAATAATAGGTTCCAGTTCCGGAGAGTTGTAAGGATTCACCAATAGGAGTGCTTCCTGGTTCAGAGACTCCAATATCCGTTGAGGTTAATCCTGTAGCAATTCCATCAACTGCAGTAAAGCTGCCTTCATAACTTAAAAATTGGATAATAGTTCCATTATTTGCTAAAACAATTCCGTCTGGCGAACCATTTTGAATTCCTGCTATTGGAAAGTTTAGGGCACCAAAACCATTGCCTTCATCATCAATGGTTCCACTTAAAGTTAAGCTATCGTATTCTTGACCATTATTACCATTGTACAGAACTAGAGAGTAAGTACTTAAATTGGTTCCTGCCGGACCTGCAATTTCAATAGCTTCATCTTGATCTGTTCCTGTGTTGTCGTAATGTATTTCATTAATAAATACGGAAGGACCTGACGCTTCTCCAGCACATACAATTACAGGAGAAATGTTGTCTTCTACAGTAACTACTGCGGTACAGGTAGCTTGATTTCCATTATCATCGGTAACTATTATTGTTACTGAGTTTTCTCCTACTGAAGCACAGTCAAAATCAATACTTGGTGCTACATTTTGAATAAACAATAAGGACTTAATCTCTCCTTCAAATCCATCTGGAGTTAATATACTAGTGGTAGTTCCAGCGGCTAAATCAATGGTATAAATTTCATCGCAACCAAATGTTGTAGAGGCTACAAATTTACCATTGCCAACGTATTCCAATCCTTGAGCAGTTCCAATACAACCCGAAGGTAAATTAAAACTAAACTCTAGGGTGGCAGTTCCGGGAGTTATACTATATAAATCTACTTGTCCGGTTCCAGAATTCCAGTTTGAATAGTATAAGGTGTTGGTATCATAATCGAAGCCTAAACCAATACCACCACCATTATTTGGAGGGGCAGCATAAGCTGAAGCAGTCATTGTACCTATGTCAAGTGTGTTTACTCTTCCATTTCCGAAGGAAACAAATAAGGTTCCATCTGTTGCAAATGCAATAGCATTAGGGTTTGTAGCACCCGTTGAGGATACCACATCACCAAATTCAGTACCCAATGTATTTGTAGTAATGTCGTAAAGGAATAGTGCTCTATTGCCTGTAGTAGGAGAATCTGCCAATAGGTACACTAATCCATCTGTAGGATTTAAATCAAACGAATAGCTTGAAGTCCCCGTATCTCCGTATGGAGCATCTACTAATGAAATGGCATCGGTTATTGGATTGTATTCATAACGTGCAAGATTATTAGCGGGGCCAAAAAAGTCTGGAATTAAAGAATACAAGCTTCCTTCTGGCAAGGAAACTTCAACAGAAGCTATTCCGCAATTGTCTGAACTACTCGCAACAGCATCAATAGCAGCTACTGTTACCATTCCATTGTTATCTAACTCTACAGTAATATCCTGACAGGTAACCATGGGGCCTTCTACATCATTCACAGTTACATCAAAATCACAGGTAACTGTATTTCCATCGCTATCTGTTACTGATAAAGTAACGGTTGTGGTCCCTACAGAAAAAGTACTTCCGCTGGCAGGAATATATACAATAGAGCCTGAAATATCTCCATCTTCAGGATCTATTGCGGTTCCGGCGTAGTTGGCAATGGCATCACATTGTCCTGCTATATTATCTAATATGATATCTGCTGGACAAGAGATTACCGGAGGATTACCTGCTCCTCCCCCTGTAAAAGTTTGACCAACATTAATTGAACCTGGAGATTCGGCAACAGGGCCTGTCCAAGAAAAATCGGTGTAAACATTTCCGGTTCCAATAAGTTGAAGCGACTCTCCTATAGGAGTAGTTCCCACTTCAGAAACACCTATATCGGTAGCATTTAAACCATTTGCAGGGCCATTAGTTGCGGCAAAAGTGCCTTCATAACTTAAGAATTGGATAACAGTTCCAAGATCATCAACAAGGGCAATTCCATCGGGGGCACCATTTTGAAGCCCAACGATAGCAAAGAATACGGCACCGTATCCACTACCTTCATCATCAATAGATCCAGATAGGGGAGTTACAGAATATTGTTGCCCGTTGGAACCGTTGTAAGGAACTAAGTTCCATCCGGTTAAATCGATCCCGGCAGGGCCTGCAATTTCAACTCCTTCATTAACATCTCCTCCATTGTTGTCATAGTGAATTTCATTAATAAAAACTGTTTGAGCCTGAGCAAAGGCAACAGTCATTACCAATAAAAAAGTAAGTGTAATTTTTTTCATAGTGAATCTTTAATAATTAAGGGTTCAAAGATAAATTATACCCTTAGGATATAAAAATTACAACTTTAAATAATGGTTAATTTTATTATGAAAGAGAAGAGAGGTTTAATCTAATTTTTCAGTTAGTTTTTTAAACGTTTTTTTTGGATTTTTTCCATCATAAAGAACGTCATAAACGGCGGTGATGATAGGTATTTTGGCTTTCTTTTTGCCTTTTTCTTCATTTAATAAATAAGCACTTTTGGTAGCATAGTAGCCTTCTGCCACCATACTCATTTCCATCATGGCACTTTTTACCGTGTAACCTTTCCCTATCATAGTACCAAAGAGTCTATTTCGGCTAAAAGTAGAGTAACCTGTAACCAATAAGTCACCCAGATAGGCAGAACCATTAATGTCACGTTTCATTTTATGTACTTTTTTTACATAGCGTTTCATTTCCCGAATGGCATTGCTCATTAACACACTCTGAAAATTATCGCCATAGCCTAACCCGTGTGCAATGCCAGCTGCAAGGGCATAAATATTTTTTAGCATGGCAGCATATTCAGTACCTATAATATCATCACTGGTAGTACATTTTATATACTCACATTCCAATGCATCGGCTACGGTTTTTGCCTTTTTTTGATCTGCACAAGCTATGGTCAAGTACGAAAGACGTTCTAATGCTACTTCTTCGGCGTGACAAGGTCCCGTGATAACACCAATATCTTTGAAAGGAATGTTATAATTAGTATAAAAATGATCCCCCACAATAAGGCTGCTCTCTGGAACGATTCCCTTTATTGCTGAAAAAATAATCTTATCCTCTAGTGATTCTGTAATAGTTTTCAATTCGGTTTCTACAAAGGCTGAAGGAATCACAAAAATGAGATAATCGGCATACCGAATCATTTCATTAATATCGTTGGAAAGCTTTAGTTGCGTAATATCAAACTCAACCGAGCTTAAGTAATTTGGATTGTGAAATTCTGTTTTAATATGTTCAACAGCCGTTTCGCTGCGCATATACCAACCCACTTCATCAAGGTTTTCGCAAAGCATTTTCACAATGGCTGTTGCCCAACTACCCCCTCCAAAAACAGCAAATTTTTGTTTTTTTGACATAATACACGTTTCAGATATTCAAAAATACATAATTAGGCACGTACCTGCTAAGGTACAATTCTTAAAAGCGTTATTGGATTTCCGCCTGTTTATTAAATGGTTAATAATCAATCATTTATAAAAATGGCACATTTTTAGATTTTCTGAAGTATAGAAATTTCAAAAACTGAAATTATGAAAGCACTTAGATTGTATTTTAGAATTGCTTTATTAGCAACACTTTTTACCTCGTGTTACACAGAAGTTATTGTAGAAGATACCATTGACCCTGTGCCAACTGTTACCCTGTCTGAACTTTTAGGTTCGCACGAGTTATGGTATGTAGATATTAATCGTTCTCAAGCGAATGGACAAACACCCTTTATGCAATTGGCTTTTACACTATCTTTCAGAAATGGGACACTTTTTGCAAACAATAATTTAGTAGGAATTGGTAATCAAGGCTATGGTTTTGGAGTTGACATAGGATATTTTGATACCTATGCAAATAGGTTGGAAATCTCTCACGACATTGACGGATTTCATCGTTTTGAAGTAACTCAGCATAACTCTCATGAAATTGAATTGTATTCAGCAAGTACGAATCAGCACTTTATTTTAGTGGGATATCAACGAAGTAATTTTGATTATGACTTATTGTTTTACGATAACATTCATTATTTCATTCAAGAATATGTTGCCTGGGAAAAAATTTATACCAGTCCATACGGGGAGCCTAACCCATTCGATTATGAAAATTTCATGCAATTTGTTGAAGGAGGCGGTGACGGTAATTTTTTAAGTTCGCAAGACCCTATAGGGACGAATATCAATAATTTATATTGGGACTACAGCGGAATTTATAATGTTGATGATGTGCAAGGAGATGCCTATCTTAAATATTTAACATTAGATTATGACTATTTAGGCAATGAATATTTCGAGTTGAGCGTTATTAATGACAACACCATAGAATTGTATCACAATCCGTCAGGAACAGTTTATAGATTCAGGGGAAAAGGATTTATAACTATAAAGAATAATGAAAGAGGAAAGTTGCGAATTTCAAAAACTGAAATAGAAAAGCAAATGAAAAAAATCAGCAACTTTTAAAATATAGAAAACTTTTTGGTTGGTTATTTAGTTGAAGACCGTCCGGCTCACTACTTCGAGTCGGGCGGTTTTTTTTGCTTAACGGTAAAAATTCATTTCGTCCAGATACTCCCAAACATTTTGGGGTAGCATAGGGCGAATGTTTTTTCCCTTTGCAATTGCATTTCGGATAAAAGTGGAAGAGAGTTCCATGACGGGAGCGTCAATGGTATGAATTTTAGGATGGTCTTTAAACTGAGTTTCAACCATTCCTTCAGAAACTCTGGGGTAAACATACAATTCGTATCGAGCTAGAATTACCTCATAATTTTTCCACTTGTGGAAACTCTTTAAATTATCTTCGCCCATAATTAAACAGAAACTGCTTTCAGGGAATTTTTCTTCTAAATGCGCTAGGGTATTTACTGTATAGTTTGGTTGAGGCAATCCAAATTCTATGTTACTGGCCTTTAATTTTGGGTAGTTTTCAATAGCAATGCGAACCATCGTTAATCGATGAATATCATCCAGCAACGTCTTCTTTTTTTTATGCGGATTATGAGGGGTAACTACAAACCAAACCTCGTCTAAATCACTAAACTCGACCATATAATTGGCAATAGTTAAGTGACCTATATGGATGGGATTGAAGGTGCCAAAGTAGAGTCCTATTTTTTTTGGAGAAGCCATTTATTCTTCTTCTGAAAGCGATTTTGAAATATGATTCGCCACCAATTTTTCGGCTTCCTTCAAGGCTTTTTCAAGTTCGTCGTTTACAATAATAAAGTCGAATTGGGGTGCCGTGGCCATTTCAATGGAAGCTTTAGCAATACGCATATTTATTTTTTCTTCACTTTCGGTCTTCCGATTTTTCAATCGAATTTTTAATTCATCTACACTGGGAGGTTTCACAAATACGGCTAAGGTTTCTTTTGGAAACTTCTTTTTAATTCGTAATCCGCCTACCACATCAATGTCAAAAATGACATTTTTTCCTTGCGCCCAAATGCGTTCTACTTCGCTTTTAAGAGTTCCGTAAAAATTATCTCTATAGACTTCTTCCCATTCCAAAAAGTCACCGTTTTTAATGTGTCGTTTAAATTCTTTAATGTCCATAAAGTAATAATCCACACCATCTTTTTCTTCTCCGCGGGGAGCACGGGAGGCCGCTGATATGGAAAACTCCAAATTCAATGCTGCTTGTTTCAACAAATGCCTCACAATGGTTGTTTTACCACTTCCCGAAGGCGCTGAAAAAACAATTAATTTCCCTCCTTTGTCCATTACAATACGTTTAAGGCTTGTTCTTTAATTTTTTCCAGTTCATCCTTCATTTGTACTACCAATTGTTGCATAGGAGCATAGTTGGCTTTACTGCCAATGGTATTAATTTCACGTCCTATTTCCTGCGTGATAAAACCTAATTTTTTTCCATTGGAATCATCAGAATTGAGCGTTTCCAAAAAATAATTTAAATGATTTTCTAACCGAACTTTCTCTTCGGTGATATCGTATTTTTCAAGGTAATAGATGAGTTCCTGCTCAAAACGATTGGCGTCCACCGTTTCTTTTAATTCTGAAACAGCTTTTTGTAGTTTTTCACGAACATTTTCGATGCGCTCGGGATCTATTTTCATGACTTCTTTCAGAAGATTCCCTATAATTCCAATTCGCGATTTAAAATCGGTCTCTAGCACTTTTCCTTCATCCGTTCGGTATTGATTGATGGCTTCCAAAGCTTCGTCCACGCCTTTCATGATGGTATTAAACTCATCTTCATCCATTTCTTCCCGTTCTGTTTTTAAGGCATCGGGCATGCGCACCGCCATTTTTAATAATTCGGTTTCATCGCCATTGACAATTTTTTTCATTTGATTCATATATTCCTTAATAATGGACTCATTAAGGACGTTTGAAGTTGCTTCTCCGGTTATTTCTATATAAAGGTTAAAATCTATTTTCCCACGGGTAAGGGATTTAGCGATATAATCTCGTAGCACCAATTCTTTTTCGCGATAGCTGGAAGGTACGCGGGCGTTGAGGTCGAGTCCTTTGCTATTAAGCGATTTTATTTCAATAGTGATTTTTTTGGAAGGCAACTCCAATATGCTTTTGCCATACCCGGTCATAGACTGAATCATAGGATGCGTTTAAGAAAGCAAAGGTACAACAGAATAAATAAAAAAACCCCTGTTGATAAACAGGGGCTTTGTGATTGCATAGTTGTTTTTAATCCAACTTCTTAATCTTAATATTTTTATACCACACCTTATCTCCATGATCTTGTAACGCAATATGCCCCGTGGGGTATTTACCAAAGCCTTCCCAATCTTTAAATTTAGAGTTGGCTACCATGGCACCCCAAGCCTCTCCATTTACAGGAAAGGTAACAATTTCAGTACCGTTAAGGGTAACTTTTCCTTGGTTGGTAGTATGATTAACTTCTATAATACAGGTGTTCCATTCATTGGCAGGGTGTACTGCTTCTAAATTGCCGGGAGCAATCATATCATACAATGCACCGGCTTTGTGGGTTCCTTCCCCCACAAAGGAGTCGGGGTGTTTAGCATCGTCCAATACCTGTATTTCTGGGCCTGTTTGATAGGCTTCCGGGAATTTTGGGTCTTCAAAAACGCCCCAGAAAATACCGCTATTGCCACCTTCCGAAATTTTCCAGTCAATAGAAAGTACAAAATTGGTAAAGGTGTCTTTCGAAATAATGTTTTTCCCGCCTTGCTCGCCGGGAGTAAAAGCCATGGCACCATCTTCTATGGACCACTCTGCAGGCATCTCTTCCATTAAATAGCCGCGCCAGTTTTCCATAGATGTTCCATCAAAAAGGGTAATCCATTCGTCTTGGTTTTCTTCAGTAGTAGTTTCTGTCATAGCTTCGGTTTCTTCGACTTCTTCTTTAGCTTTTTCTTTACACGAAACGCTAAGCAGCACAATAGCTGTTAAAAGGATTGATTTTTTCATAATTAAAATTTTATAGTTCTCTTACCCAAATATTTCGATAGCTTACGCCACTCATATCTTGGTGGTCTTGTAATTTAATAGGGCCTTTTCCATGCGCATCATTTTTAGGCCAACCAATATATTCGGTAGTGCCTTCCAGTTCAAAATGATCTTGAATCAATACCCCATTTAGTAATACGGTGAGGGTTCCTGCTTTCGTTTTGTTTCCATCTAAATCAAATTCCGGTGCGTGGAAAATAATATCGTACGTATTCCATTCACCTGTAGGAACAGCAGCCATTGCCAACGGAATGGATTGCTTGTAGATAGAGCCTACCATACCATTGACATAGGTTGGGTTGTCATTGTTGTCAAGCACTTGAACCTCGTATCTATTCTGAAAAAAGACCCCACTATTGCTACGGTTTTGATTGGTTTGTTTATTGTCGGGATTACTGCGCCATTCCAAATGCAGCTGTACACTTCCAAAGTTTTGTTTGGTTTGGATATCGCCGGTTTTATCTTTAACGGTCATACTTCCGTCTGCATTAATGGTCCATTTGGCCTCGGTGGAATCTACTGCTGAAATCCATTGATCCAAATTTTTCCCATCAAACAGGACTAAAGCATCGCTGGGAACGCCAAGATTTCCTGTAGGGTTTACCTTTGTCGGAACGGGCTCCCAAATTTCAGTTTCCTCGGGTTTGGTAGGTTCCTGAGTAGTTTCTTCTGAAGTTATTTCGGTGTCCGCAGCTTCTTCAACCACTGGTTCCGACTTTTCTTTGCACGCAGCAAAAAGGGTTATACAGATTATTAAGGCTAGTTTTTTCATGATTTTTTGAGTTATAATCCTAATATTTTTTTGAGTTGTTCTTTATCTATTTCGGCACCAGCAAAATCATCGAAGCGTTTTTGGGTGACTTCAATAATGTGGTCGCTAATAAACTTAGCTCCTTCCCGAGCGCCTTGCTCGGGACTTTTAATCACGCATTCCCATTCCATCACCGCCCAAACATCGCAACCATATTCCGAGAGCTTACTGAATACCGTTTTGTAATCAATTTGCCCGTCGCCCAAAGAGCGATAACGACCCGCACGGTCTTTCCAGTCGCTATAACCACCAAAAGCACCCCGTTTTCCATCGGGAAGAAATTCGGAATCTTTTACGTGAAAGGCTTTAATAAACTCGTGATAGTGGTCTATATATTGAATGTAGTCTAGTTGTTGAAGGACAAAGTGGCTGGGGTCGTACAAAATATTTACTGCTTTATGATTTCCGGTAGCGTTCAAAAAGCGCTCAAAAGTGACACCATCGTGTAAATCCTCGCCGGGATGAATTTCATAGCAAACGGCAACACCGTTATCTTCAAATTCGTTTAAAAGTGGCAACCAACGTTTCGCCAATTCTTCAAACCCCATTTCTACCAATCCATCGGGCCGTTGCGGCCAGGGATGCCACGTATGCCAAAGCAAGGCACCACTAAAGGTTGCATGGGCCTTTAGCCCTAAATAATTACTCGCTTTAGCAGCACTGAGCAGCTGTTTACGAGCCCATTCGGTACGCTTTTTTGGGTTGTTTTTGCAATCATCTGGCGCAAAATTATCAAACATTAAATCGTAGGCAGGATGGACTGCTACCAATTGGCCTTGCAAATGGGTGGACAGCTCGGTAATTTCGAGCCCGAAACTATTTATTTTTCCTTTTAGCTCATCGCAATATCCTTTGCTTTCCCCGGCAAGGGTTAAGTCGATTAAACGACTTTCCCATGTGGGTATTTGTATTCCTTTGTAGCCTAAGTCGGCTGCCCATTGGCAAATCCCTTCCAAGGTATTGAAAGGTGCTTTGTCATCCATAAACTGTGCTAAAAAAACGGCAGGGCCTTTAATGGTTTTCATACTATTGTCCGCAAAGGCGGGTATCTTTTAAATTATTAATTTTAGGATGTTTTAAAAACATCCCCCTTAATCCCCCTTCAAAGGGGAAAATTATTATAATTCCTTCCAAATGTTTCCTTCCTTGTGAGAGGCAACACTTGTTTCAATAAAATTCATACCGCGAACACCATCCCGCATGGATGGAAACTCAGCCTCATCATACACCTGATTTCTAATTGCTTTTGCCACTCCTTTGTAAATATTGCCCATGGCATCAAAAATGCCTTCGGGGTGTCCTGGAGGAAGCTTTGTTCCATCCAATGAAAGCTTACTATTATAAGCGTTTCCAGGTTTTAAAGTTTTTATAGGTTCACCGTCTTCTAAATGATATAAATAATTAGGATTTTCCTGTTCCCATTTTAATGAACCTTTTTTTCCATAAACAGCAACGGTGAAATTGTTCTCTTCTGCAGTAGCAATTTGGCTGGCCCGAAGCACTCCTTTAGTATACTTGCCTAAACGAAGCAATACAGTTCCGTCAATATCCATTTGGTTGTCATCGTACAAATGGTTGAGGTCTGCCAAAATGGATTTTACATCCATTCCCGTTATAAACTCCAGCATTTGGTAGGCGTGAACCCCAATATCTCCCATACAACAACTAATGCCCGATTTTGAAGGATCCAAGCGCCACGTAGTGCTTCGTTTTTCTTTATCGTGAATGATAGGGTTAATCCAACCTTGATAATATTGCACATCTACTTTTTGAATTTCCCCAAGCGTACCTTCGGCAATCATTTTCTTCATTTGGCGTACCATGGGGTACCCGGTATAGGTATGGGTGAGTGCAAAAATATTGTTGTTTTTTTTCTGAAGGGCTTCCAATTCCAAAGCTTCGGCATAGGTCATGGTCATGGGCTTTTCGCAAATTACGTTAAACCCACTTTCCAATAGTTTTTTAGCCATCGGGAAGTGTAGAAAGTTAGGTGTAAGTATTGAAAACACCTGAATTCGTTCACTTTCAGGAAGCTTTAATTCTTCCGCAACCATGGTATCAAAATCCTTGTAGATACGGTTGGTTGAGATACCAATTTCTTTTGCAAAAGCGACATTGGTATCAAAATCCGGATTAAAAACGGCTCCAGTTAATTGATAGGCATCAAACATACTGGCAGCAACACGGTGCAATACCCCAATAAGGGAATCACCACCACCACCAAGAACGCCCCATCTTATTTTGTTACTCATAATTTTTTGTCTGGCCGAGCGCAGTCGAGGCCTTTTTAAATTCTTTCTAAGCATCGACCCTTCGACTGCGCTCAGGGTGACTATGTGCTATTCTTTGTATTCTATTTTTTCGTTTTTAAATAATAAAGCGAAAATGATTAAAACCCCTGCTGCAAATAGGGCGGGGAATCTCCAGATGGACTCCCAGGTATGACCTCCTCCAGCAATCACATTGGCATCTGTTATTTTTCCAGCCACATAAAAACCTACCAACATACCCACTCCGTAGGTAGCTAAGGTAATAAGTCCTTGAGCGGCACTTTTTACTTTCTCACCTGCTTTACTATCGGTGTATATTTGTCCGGAAACAAAAAAGAAATCGTAACACATTCCGTGGAGAAGAATTCCTAAAATAAGCATAAAGAACAGTTCTCCGGAATTGCCATAAGCAAATAATAAATAACGAATCATCCATGCTAACATCCCTACTAAAATGGTTTTCTTAAAGCCATATTTTTTGAAAAAGAAGGGTAATAATAGCATAAATAGCACTTCTGAAATTTGCCCTCCGGAAGCCCATGCTGTCGAATTTTCCACGCTACTTTCAGTTAAAAAAGGACTCAGGTTTTGATAGTAAAAGGCTAATGGAATACAAATCAACACCGAAGAAAGGAAAAAGATCAGGAAGTTTTTGTCCTTTAATAACTTGAGAGCATCCAATCCTAAAATAGCAGCAATACTTGCTTTTTCACCTTTCGCTTTTGGCGGCGTTTTAGGTAATACAAAACTGAACACTCCCAAAATAGCTGAGGCAATCGCTGTCATTAAAAAGGTATTGGACAACATTCCCTGCCCTATATTTTCCAGAGAATCCCATTTAAAAGCAAAGCTAATAAGTAATCCGGCTACAATCCATCCTACGGTTCCCCAAACTCGAATTAGTGGAAAATCTTTAGAGGGATCTTTCATTTGATTAAAAGATACTGAATTTACTAAAGCTAATGTTGGCATATAGGCAATCATATAGCCTAAAACATAGGGGTAGAAAACTCCAAAATCTGTTGCTTTGGACATTTGGTACATGAGTACCGCTCCAATTAGGTGTAATACTCCCAAGATTTTTTCCGCATTAAAAAATCGATCGGCAATCAATCCTATAATAAAAGGAGCAATAATAGCACCCCAAGATTGAGTTGAGTAAGCCATTCCGGTTTCGGCACCTGAGGCAGACAAGTTATTTCCTAAAAAGGTGCCCATAGTTACAAACCATCCTCCCCAAATAAAGAATTCGAGGAACATCATAAACGATAATTGAAAACGAGTGGTTGATTTCATAGTTGAATATTTTGGTTAGTTAGAGTGCGCAACAGCTTTTTCAACAAGGGCTTTGGTAGCTTTTATACCTGCCATGGGATCTTCCTCGGGGCCTTCAAATTCAATTCCAACAAACGCATCAAAATTGGAATTTTTGATAATATCAAACATTTTGTAGTAATCTATGGTTGTCTCGTCTCCATTAGTATCAAAGGCATAGGATTTTGCTGAAACACCCGTTGCATAGGGTAGAATTTCTTCGGTCCCCTTATAGCGATCGTATTCTTCCACACAAGGAGCCCCCCAACGAACTCCACCTTCGCGCTTTAAGCAGAAATTTCCAAAATCGGGTAAGGTGCCGCAATTGGGCATATTCACTTCCTTCATTACTCTTGCTAATAATGCCCCATTACTGGAGAGCCCTCCATGGTTTTCTACTATAACATTAATGTTTTTTGTGGCGGCATATTCACAAAGTGCTTTAAGTGAACGTACCGAATTTTTCACCCATGCTTCGGGGTCTTCTTCCCCAAAAAGATTCACACGAATAGAATGACAACCTAAATACGCAGCTGCATCTACCCATTTTTTATGATTTTCAACGGCTTGTGCTGTAAGTTTTTCATCATTAAAAGAAAAATCGCCTTCACCATCTATCATAATAAGGACGTTTTTCATGCCGTATCTATCACTTCTGGCTTTCAAAGAATCTAAAATAGTTTGTAATCCGGCATCTTTCATCGGGAATTTTATAGCCTCATTGGTGTAAAGTTGGCTTACATATTCCAGCCCTTCAAAACCTAATTCACTCGCCGTTTTGGCAAAATCCATAGGATCTGCAGTACCCGCAAAAATAGGCTTGTTAAGGGACCATTGCGCCAAGGATAGTGCATAGCTTTTTTGCGGAAGGGTATCTGCAACTACTTCGGCAGTTTCCGGATGTTCTTCTTTGGCATTCTTACAAGAAAAGAGCACACTTAGTGAGACTATTAAAAGGATTGTTTTTTTCATTTTAAAGGGAGTTGGTTTGTACTTTTTTTGATTTTGTAAAATTTCACCTAAGATACTTTTTTTTTGAAAGGTCTCACTTGGTTTTATGGGTGGATTGCGAATTTGATAGCCGAAAACGTTTTCGGTTAACAATCCTATTCTTTTAAGAGAGGATTTTTGTGTAATCGAAAAAAATAATAGAAATTAGTAGTTAACTTTTTAATTCTTGGTGCACTCAAACACTGAAGTCTATTTAAAGAAAAATCACCTTAAAAACTGAAAAAATAATGGCAAAACCTGATGAAATGTATGATGCCATCGTAGTAGGTTCTGGAATAAGCGGCGGATGGGCTGCCAAAGAACTTTGCGAAAATGGCATGAAAACATTAGTCCTTGAAAGAGGGCGAATGATTAAACATATTGAAGACTATCCAACAGCCAATATGGATCCTTGGGACTTTAAGTTTAAGGGGCAGTTACCTCTTGAAGAGCAAAAAAAGCAACTGAAACAAGCAAGGACGGGTTATACTACCGATGAAGCTCACAGGCATTTCTTTGTAAACGATTTAGTACATCCCTATAATGAAGTAAAACGTTTCGACTGGATTCGTGGATATCATGTAGGAGGACGTTCTATCATGTGGGGACGCCAAAGTTATCGGTTAAGCGATATTGATTTTGAAGCCAATAAAAAAGAAGGTGTTGCCGTAGATTGGCCGGTACGTTATAAAGACATTGCCCCTTGGTATGATAAAGTAGAAGAGTTTATAGGGGTAAGTGGGGAAGCCCTTGGATTGGAAGTATTGCCTGATGGTGTTTTTTCGCCTCCTATGGAACTGAATTGTGCCGAAATTGATTT
>JAGQZA010000042.1 GCA_020435805.1 Flavobacteriaceae bacterium | reverse complement strand
CAAAAATGACTAGTTCATGCTCTTCCAATTTTTAACCTATCTACATCCTACTCATTATTTTCAATTATTTCGAAAAGACGGTACCTCCATATATCCATTAGTAACAGTACTTCCTGCCGAGATTTTGGCTCAATTGAGTAAAGATGACGAATATGTAAGTAATGATGCCAAAAACTACGATCTGTCGTGGCAGGCTATCAAGAAGGGTTACATAGGAGCGGTCCCTACTTATACCGACTTTGAAAAATTGCCTATAAAAGATGAGTATCGTTTTATCAAAAAGAATTTTCATCCAGTTTGGACATTGTATGTGCTCCTAGTTCGGTTATTCAGCTTAAAAAATCCAATTCGGGAACTTAACGGATTTTGGAGCCAACGAAAAGTGAAACGGCAATCTTTGGAAAAAGAACCAATTGCTTATCCAGACTATTCCACCTTTACATCCACACTTATAGCTCAAAGACCATTAGTGAGTATTGTTATACCAACCTTAAATCGATACAACTATTTAAAAGACATTTTGAAAGATTTTGAGTTGCAGACTTATAAGCATTTTGAAATTATTGTGGTAGATCAATCGCAACCGTATCAAGCAGATTTTTACGAACAGTTTCAATTAGTAATACGTCCCGTACACCAAAAAGAGCCGGCACTTTGGTTAGCAAGGAACACCGCCGTTGAGGTTTCAAAAGGCGAAATTATCATGCTCTCTGAAGACGATGTTCGTATTGAGAAGGATTGGATTGAAAATCATTTAAAATGTTTAGATTTTTTTAATGCCGAAATCTCTGCCGGAGTTTTCTTTCCTGAAAATAGTTCCATTCCTCAGGATCGATCCTATTTTTCAGTAGCATCGCAGTTTGCTACAGGTAACGCAGCTTTGTACAAAAAGGTGTTTAAAAAAATTGGGCTTTTTGATCGCCAATTCGAACGACAACGTATGGGAGATGGGGAGTTTGGTTTGCGCGCCTATCTTCATGGAATTAAAAGCGTTTCTACCCCGTACGCTAGCTGTATTGACGTGAAAGCTGGAACCGGAGGGTTACGGCAAATGGGAAGCTGGGATGCATTTCGTCCTAAAAAATGGTTTTCACCGCGTCCCATCCCCAGTGTATTATATTTATTTAGAAGGTACTTCGGAAAAAAGCGCACCTATCTTTCTCTACTAAAAACAGTTCCGCCGTCTATTATTCCATATCGCTTCAAGAAAAATAAAAAGATGATGCTTTTGGGTATATTTATATCCGTATTTTTACTGCCATTGATTGTTATTCAAGTACTAATTTCTTGGAGGATGGCTTCCAAAAAAATAAAGCAAGGCACACTCATACGTGAACTCAAATAACATTCTTTTTATTACTTCCGAATTTCCGCCACAACCTGGAGGAATTGGGGAGCATGCCTACCAGTTAGCCTCCTTTCTTTCACAAAAAGGAAAAAAGGTAACCGTTTTAACAGACCGGCGTTCTTTAGACGGAAAGGAAGAAGCTGTTTTTGATACTGCATTGCCCTTTACGGTAAAACGTATAAAACGAACATCTTTTCTTTCTTTCACCTATATTAATCGCTGTTTGAAAGCACTTAGCTTGCTTAACAAGCATCAAATTATTTTGGTGTCCGGGAAATTTTCCCTTTGGATGGTTTCCCTACTTAGGAAATTCACTTCAAAAAAAATAATTGCTATTATTCACGGAACCGAAGTTTTATTACCCAAAAAAAGGCAACGAAAATTTACGGAAAAATGTTTGTTGCAATGTGATGCCGTGATTGCAGTGTCAAAATTTACCGCTTCCTTAGTAGCGCATTTGCCACTTAAAAAGCTTGTAATTATTCCCAACGGAATCGTAATTCCTCAAAATCCTAAAATACACCCTAAAAGCAAAACAGATTCGCTACAATTAATTACCGTAGGAAATCTTACACAACGCAAAGGGCAGCATCATGTAATTCAAGTACTGCCTATGCTGAAAAAGACTCTTCCCGAGGTTCATTACCACATGGTTGGACTACCTACCGATATGGAAAAATTACAGCAGTTGGCGGAAGATTTAGAGGTGTCGCAAAGGGTTACTTTTCATGGACGTGTTTCGGCAATGGAAAAAGACCAATTACTGGATGCTTCCGCACTTTTCATGATGTTAAGTGAAAACACCGATGAAGGAGATGTTGAGGGTTTTGGAATTGCCATTTTGGAAGCAAATACCAGGGGTTTACCCGCTATTGGAGCACTGGGTTGCGGTATTGAAGATGCTATAGAGAACGGATTTTCCGGGGAATTAGTAGATTCTAAAAACCCCGAAAGTATTGTTGATGCCGTACATAAAATTAGATCTAATTATGAAGTATATTCCAAAAATGCGGTGGAGTGGAGTTTGAGGTTTAATTGGAATAACATAGTAGAGCGTTATTTACTATTGATGGATGATAACTAAGTCAGCTTCGATAAAACCATTTTACCTATTTGAATGAGATAACCCGTACATTGTGAAATTAGCTATTATATCCCATACCGCCCATTATAAAGATGCTTCAGGAACAATAGTAGGTTGGGGACCCACTATTACTGAAATAAATCATTTAGCGGCTCATTTTGAACATATCTATCATGTGGCTTTTTTGCATTCGGAAGTAGCTCCTCCAAGTGCTATCCCGTACTGTGCAGAGAATATTACGTTTGTTCCATTACCACCTTCGGGAGGAAATACGATCCTTAGTAAACTTTCAGTTTTAAAAACAGCCCCTATCGTTATTAAAACGGTTCAGAAAACTTTAAAAAAAGTGGATGCTTTTCAATTGCGCACTCCTATTGGCATGGGAGTATATTTAATTCCGTGGTTAACACTTTTCTCAAAAAAAACAGGTTGGTTTAAATATGCCGGAAACTGGAAGCAGGATCATGCCCCATGGGGATATGCATTGCAACGTTGGATGTTAAAAAAGCAACACCGTGTAGTTACCATAAATGGTAGTTGGGAAGATCAACCTGCCCATTGCCTTACCTTTGAGAATCCATGTTTGACGGAAACTGAACGTATAGAAGGGAATGTAGTTGCTGAAAATAAAGACTTCAGTAGTCAGTTTTCATTTTGTTTTGTAGGGCGTTTAGAGGATGAAAAAGGAGTCCAACGTATATTGGATGCTTTTGCGCTACTTCCTAATACAGAGAAGATTAAACAATTGCATTTTGTAGGAAACGGAGAAAAATTTGAAGTTTATAGAAAGTTTGCCAATGAAAAGAATCTTCCGGCGACATTCCATGGGTTTTTAGCACGGGATAAAGTATTTGAAATTTATAGAAAGTCACATTTTTTGTTGCTGCCAAGTACTGCTTCCGAAGGGTTTCCAAAGGTTATTGCAGAGGCGATGAATTTTGGCTGTTTACCAATAGTCTCAAAAGTATCGAGTATAGCTCAATATATAGAAGATAGCAATGGGTTTATTGTAGATCCGGTCACTACAATTGAATTAAAAAAAGAAGTTTTTAATGTTATAGATGCAGCCCCAACTATTTTAAAAAGTAAAGCATTAAAAGCACATCAAAAGGTAGATTCCTTTACTTTTGAATATTATAACAACCGTATTTTAAGTGAAATTGTAAACCCTAAGTCCAATTAAAGCAAACCACTCATATCTATTTCAACCTTTAGGTTTAATTATTTTTCATATAGCTATAGGGATTATGGCCTCCGTTTTTAGGCCAATGATGCAAGTGTATTTTTTAATTGTTACAGGGTATTTGTTTTACCAAATTTTTACCAGCACTAATAAGCAACAGCAAATATTACTAGCCGCAGGTTATATGACGGGAGCAGAAGTGTATTTGCGTATGACCAAGGCCTTGTTTTTTTATGAAACAGGAAAATATTTAGTGATTGTGTTCTTTTTAATTGGCATGTTCTATCAAGGGTTTAAAAAGAAGGCTTTCCCGTACTTTATCTATTTTTTGTTGCTCATTCCGGGGATTTTTGTTTCGTATTTGAACTTAAATTTTGACGGAGAATTTAGAAAGATGATAATTTTTAACCTTAGTGGTCCTATATGTCTTGTTTTTGCTGCGCTTTATTGTTATGGAAGGACCATTACTTTAAAAGATTTACTTGAGGTTTTAGACTTTATGGCATACCCATTAATTTCTATGACGGTCTATATCTATCTTTATAACCCAGACATAACAGAAGTTATTACAAGTACCGTATCAACATCAGAAACTTCAGGAGGGTATGGGCCAAATCAGGTAGCAACGATGTTAGGCTTTGGCGTCTTTGTTTTGTTTAGTAGGCTTTTAATACCTTATAAAAATAAAATGGTACATTTTATCATGATGTTTTTTTTAATGGCAATGTCTTATAGAGCATTAATTACGTTCTCTAGAGGAGGGGTAGTAGCCGCAGTCATTATGTGTATTGTGTTTTCTGTGGTACTCTATTTTACCACAAGTTTGAAAACAAAATTTAGATTAAGCTATAAGCTTATAGCCGTTATTGGGGCGGTATTTGCTATTTGGTTATATGCGGTATTGCAAACTGGAGGTCTTATTGAAAATCGCTATACCAACAAGGATGCCTTAGGGCGGGAAAAAGAGGATGTTACTACAGGACGGGCAGATCTAATTCAAGCCGATTTCCAAGCTTTTATGGAAGATCCAATTTTTGGTATTGGGGTGGGTAAAGTAAAAAGTTTCTACATTGAAAGGCTTAATATTGAACTTCCCAGCCACAATGAAGTGGCTCGCATGCTTTCAGAACATGGATCTCTTGGAATTATTGCGTTGCTTATTTTATTACTTGCACCTTTGTCCACCAAACTACAGGGTAGAAGGAATATCTTTTTTTACCCATTTATCTTATTTTGGTTACTCACCATTATGCATTCCTCTATGCGAATTGCCGCTCCGGCTTTTGTATATGGTTTAGCTTTATTAAATATTCAATATGTATCCCCCAAAAAAGATTATTTACATAGGAAACCAGCTTCGCAAGGGTGATGAGCGAACACTAACCACCATTGATACACTTTCAAATCATTTGAGAAGTGAAGGATTTTTGGTAATTAGTGCTTCAGCAAAAAAAAATAAGGCAGCACGTCTTTTAGATATGCTTTTTACCATCTTTATTCATAAAAAAGGAACAAAGGCAGTATTAATAGATACTTATAGTACCCAAAATTTCTGGTATGCAGTTGCCGTGGGGAATTTATGCCGATTGCTCCAATTGCCATATATTCCAATTTTACATGGGGGCAACCTGCCGACTCGGTTGAAAAAAAGTGAGTGGCAAGCCAAAAAGTTATTCCACGGAGCGAAAATAAATGTTGCTCCGTCCTATTATTTATTAGAGGTTTTCCAAAGAGAAGGATACCAAAACACGATCTGCATCCCCAATACTATTGAAACTAAAAAATACGCTTTCAAGCATCGAGCATCGGTACTACCCAAACTTCTATGGATCCGATCTTTTGCGGAAATTTACAATCCTCTTTTGGCGCTAAAAATTATCGAAAAAATTAGGGAACTTTATCCTATTGCCACATTATGTATGGTGGGACCCGATAAAGATGGTTCTTTGGAGCGTTGTAAAAAATATGCTAAAGAAAAAAATCTACCGGTAACCTTTACAGGAAAACTCAGCAAAGAAGCTTGGACTGCATTGGCAAAAGACTACGATATTTTTATTAATACCACTCATTTTGACAATACACCTGTAAGTGTTATTGAAGCCATGGCATTGGGGCTTCCGGTTATTTCAACAAGCGTGGGCGGTGTTCCTTTTTTACTGGAAAATAAAAAAGACGCACTTTTAGTTCCCGATGACAATACAGAAGCTTTTGTAGAAGCAATCGTTCATTTATGCAATACAAGCTCGTTAACCAAGGTACTGGTTGAGAATGCGCGTAGAAAAGCAGAGGGGTTTGATTGGGAAAATGTAAAACATCTATGGGATGCACTTCTGAAAGATTAAAATATTGGTTATTTTTATCATCATAAACCCAACCCCATGTCCCAAACAAATATTCATTTTGAAATTTCGGAGCGTAAAGTGCTTTTACGTATTTTCGATATTGTATTTGTTTTGGGAGCACTTTATTTAGTAGGGTCCATATTTCATTTCGATTATTTTATCATAAAAAAGGAACGTTGGTTTTGGTCTATCGTTCTTGCTTTATACCTTACTGTTTTTGCTACCGTATTCGAGTTGTACGACCTTCAAAAGGCCAGTAAATTTGAAGTTGTTGTTCAGAATATCATTCTCACTTCATCCGTAACCGTTTTAGTTTACTTGTTAACTCCTATTGTAGCACCGGTTTTACCAGGTAATCGTCTTCAAATTGTTTACTTTTTCATCGCTATAAATTTGGCCCTTTTTTTATGGAGATATGCCTATATTATGCTTATTGCTACCCCGAGATTCCATAAACGGGTTCTGTTAATAGCCAATAGAAAAAGGGTGGAAGACATTATTGCATCGCTTCACAAATCGGACCCCAACTATAAAGTAACAGGGTTTATTAATGTAGGGAAAAATAAAAATGAATTTAATTTCTATGAAATAGAAGAATATAAATTACACGATGTTGAAAAAATAATTTCGGAGCAAGGAATAAGTGAAATTGTCATCGCTGCATCACAGTCTGATGCTATTACTGTAGATCTTTATAATCGCCTCATTCATTTGCTTGAAAAGGGTGTTGCCATTAGAGAATATACGCAAGTATATGAAGAAATTACGCATCGGGTTCCCGTACAGCACGTAGAAAAAGATTTTTACCGATATTTTCCTTTTAGCCGAAGCAATCAAAATAAGTTGTACTTGTTTTTTCATCGTATTTTAGATGTGTTTTTTTCGTTAATTGGATTGGTTTTTGGATTGCTTCTTTTCCCTATTATCATTATAGGAAATCTTTTAGGGAATAGAGGCCCTTTGTTTTATACGCAGACAAGGGTTGGCAAAAATGGGAAGCATTTTAGAATATTCAAATTGCGGAGTATGGTAAAGGATGCCGAAAAGCACGGGGCTCAATTTGCCGAGAAAAAAGATTCACGCGTAACCAAATTTGGACGCTTTTTGCGAAAGTCCCGTTTTGATGAAATTCCACAGTTTATTAACGTTATTAAAGGGGAAATGAGTGTTATAGGGCCACGCCCCGAGCGACCTATTTTTGTGAAAGAACTTTCTGAAAAGATTCCTTTTTATGAAGTGCGACACCTCGTAAAACCTGGTGTAACCGGGTGGGCACAGGTTAATCATAAATACGGGACAGGAGAAGAAGATGCCCTTGAAAAACTGCAATACGATTTATATTATATAAAAAAGCGAAGCATCTTTCTAGATATTAGCATCGTGATTAAAACACTAAGTACCATCATCTTTTTTAGAGGGCAATAGTGATTTATGATTGTAGATATGTGATTGTTGATTTTACCAACTCCAATGCAATTTTGGGATTTGGGTGTTATAATTTGGAAATTACAAGTCTAGGTTTGTTTCTTCAGAAAATAAAAAACATAGAGATATCGAATTCCTAAAGCAGTAAATAATGGAATAGCCCCCTTGGCAAAAGCTTGCACTCCCGTAATCGCATGAAGACAAAGTAGAGCTAAAAGCAATATTAAAAAGAAAACATACTTTCGAAGCCACTTTTTAGGTTGTGTTCTTGAAATAGCTATAAACAAAGGGAACGATAATGGAAATGCCCAAAGCAAATTATAATTATTGACGGTGGTGGAGTGGTCTGTGGCAAACCAAAGCAATAAAAGAAAAACTCCAATTAAACCTGTAGCAAAAAATATAAAAGCATCTAAATAACGACTTCGCTTTTGGCCTCGAAAATCTTTAAAAGTAATTGCTAAAATGAGTAAACCTAAGATTCCAAAAACAAACAATGGGCTTGTTAAAAAGTTGTTTTTTTCTGCATCTGGTGAATTTTCAAAAAGAGCATTGGTTTGCTTTACCAAAGGCTCTTTGCTATTATTTTTAGTGACGGTTGCCGCAGCAGCTGCTTCAAAAACATACTGCGGTAAAAACTGGTATTCCCAAGCGGTGGCAGATCTATCTACTACTGCACCAATGGCTACATCCATTCCCAAACTTCCCCAAGTATTGTAATGCACATTTTTTTGAATGAGTTGCCTAAAAGTGTATTCCTCAGTCACAAAACTATCATTGTATTCCAGTTTTTTTCCTAATACCGAAACCAGCACATCTCTAATTTTTGTGGCACAGTTATCAAAAAAGAAATCGTATAAATAGCCTCTATTTTCGGGTTTTGCATTGTTTTCAAGGAATTGAAATAAAGCATTTTTTTCTTCAACAGTGAGATTTAAAACCTGTTCTTTTACCCATCGATTTTCAGCTATATAATTCTCAAAAAAGGGTTCAAAATAGGAAACACTTAAATTATAATTTAGCTTTCCTTGGGCAAATTTGGTATAAAAATTAGGCGTGTTAAAATCGTAGGTTCCATAATTATAAGCCCAGTCAATTCCATTGGCTTCATCTTTTACACGAAAAGCACTATGCCCAAATTTATCATAGAGATTTTTTCCGGGACCAATGGTAATGATACTAATTTCGGCTTCTTCTGAAAGGGTGCTAGGTTGTGCTTCTGAAATACTATTCAGAAAAAAAAGGAAAAGAAAAAGAAGGTATAATTTTTTCAAGTTAATTTATTTGTCCCCTCGAGCGCAGTCGAGAGGTCTAAAGTAATTGAGAATTTATAAGAGGTCTCGACTGCGCTCGACCCGACCAGCTAATTTTTTATTTTATATAAAAACTATCCAATTATCTAAATAAACTCCAATCCAATTTTAGCGAAAACACATTGCTGTACAAGGCGGCACTCTGGTCACCAATATCGGTCAATGCATAATCTACCTGAATGCCTTTATACTTAAAACCCACACCAATGTTGGGCTGAAAGCCTACCGAGTCACTACCGTCCAGTTGTGTTACATTTTGGAAATTACCGGCACCCACACGTACAAATACCAAATCGATATAGCCAAATTCAATCCCGGCCGCAGGTGTCATACTGGTAAAAGAAGACGAGAATATATCATTGGTTTCAGCAAAGCGAAAATTAAAATCGACTTCGGTTAATAAGGAAAAATCATAATGAAACACCCATTTTTTGGCCACGCCCAATTGCAATTTTGGAAGTGTAATTTCGGTAGTTTCAGGCAGTTCTTGGTTTTGACCCGTAACGGCTCCCGAGATTTCGGCAAATTTTTCTTCATCAATACTCCAAGCGTTATAGGTGGTGGTGATATCACGAGCCATCAATCCAAATTGCCAATTGCTTTTACTTTCAAGCTGAAGTGCCGCATCCAACCCAAACCCCCAAGAGGAAGCAAAATCCCCAATAACTCTGCGGATTATTTTGGCATTAACACCAATATGTAAGCCATCCAATGGCAGGGCACGTGCATAGGAAAAAGTGAAGCCATAATCGGCCGTAGAAAACAAACTTATGCGATTGTAATCTATATTCCCTTGGTCATCGATAAGTTGTGTAGTGTTTAAAATGTCATCTACCCCAAACCGGATGGCAGAAAGCGCCACCACACTTTCGTTGTCTAAAGGCATGGCAAAAGCGGCATAATCATAACTGGCAATATTGGCAAAATACGCTGCGTGCATGAGAGAAATTTGTTTGTCTTCCAGTTTTAAAAGCCCGGCAGGATTCCAATAGCCTGAATTTACATCGCTGGTGGAAGCCACTACGGCATTCGCCATCCCAAAGGCAGCGGCATCTACGCCAATGTTCATAAACTCGTTAGAATATTTTCGAACGGTTTGTGCCGAAAGGGAGAAACTAATAAGTATAAGTGAAAAAAGTACGGTTTTCTTCAAGCCATTCATTTTGTGCAAATATCTCACTATTTTACAGAATAGTAAACTACATTTTTACATTCATATTGTAGTGGTCGCAATAACTTTGTTATTTTTACATAGGATTTTCACACATTATGATAAAACACATTCCTAATGCTATTACCTCGCTTAACTTACTTTGTGGAGGGGTTGCTATATTATTTACTGTTTCTGGCGATTTAATTATTGCTGCTGTTTTTGTTTTTTTAGGAATTTTCTTTGACTTTTTCGACGGACTTGCAGCTCGTATGCTGAAAGCCCAAAGTGACATTGGGATGCAACTTGATTCCTTGGCCGATGTGGTCACTTGTGGAGTGGTGCCTAGTTTGGTCATGGTACAATTGCTTCAGGTTTCCATGTATCATGAAATTAGACCGCTTACCGAAATTTTCTCTGCAAGAGCATGGCAAACCGGGCTCGACAGTTATTTTCCGCTTATTGGTTTATTGATTTTGGTTGCTTCTGCATATCGCTTGGCAAAATTTAATGTGGATACGCGTCAAACCACAAGTTTTATTGGGTTGCCAACCCCGGCCAATACCTTATTCATTTTGAGTTTGCCTATGATTTTTGAGTTTCAATATTCGCAAGAAATTCAAGATATATTGTTTAATAAATGGTTTTTGGTGGGACTAACGGTTTTGAGCTCCTTTTTACTGAATGCTGAAATACCCCTTTTTGCCTTTAAATTTAAAACCTGGGGATTTAAGGAAAACAAACAACGCTATCTGTTTTTACTTTTGGCAATCGTTTTATTGGCATTACTGAAGTTTTTAGCAATACCAATTATTATTATATTATACGTGCTAATTTCGTTGGTTTGGAAGGAAAAGATTGCCTAAAACTCCAACTTCTTTTTCCGAAGTTCAAAATTTTGCCCCAAATACACTTTACGCACCATTTCATCGGCAGCCAATTCTTCGGGGATGCCATGCTTTAAGATACTTCCTTCAAACATGAGGTAGGTTCTATCGGTAATAGCAAGAGTTTCTTGTACATTATGGTCGGTAATTAAAATACCAATGTTTTTGTTTTTGAGCTGCGCTACAATACGCTGAATATCTTCTACCGCCACGGGATCTACCCCCGCAAAAGGTTCATCGAGTAGAATAAAATTGGGGTCTGTAGCCAGTGCACGGGCTATTTCTGTTCTTCGGCGTTCGCCTCCACTTAACAAATCCCCTCGGTTTTTACGGATGTGTCCTAACCCAAATTCTTCAATCAGCGACTCCATTTTTAGTTCCTGTTCCTTTTTGGAAAGCTTGGTAAGTTGGAGTACACTTAAAATATTGTCTTCAATACTTAATTTTCGAAACACCGAAGCTTCCTGCGCCAAATAGCCAATTCCGTTTTGCGCTCTTTTGTACATAGGATAGCCTGTAATGTCTGTATTATCAAGAAAAATAGTACCTCCGTTAGGTTTTATAAGGCCTACAATCATGTAAAAGGAAGTCGTTTTTCCGGCACCATTGGGGCCTAAAAGCCCAACAATCTCCCCGCGGTTTACTTCCACAGTAATTCCTTTTACTACCTCGCGACCTTTATAGGATTTGATAAGATTTTCGGCTTTTAATTTCATGTCAATTACTTTCTGAAAGTACTAACGCTAAAAATACTAATTATTTTCCAGCGCTTCCCAATATTCAAATGCTCTTCGTAAATGCGGTATTACAATAGTGCCCCCAATTAATAATGAAATGCTCATGGCTTCTACCGCTTCCTCTTTGGTAACCCCTAATTTGTAACATTCTTCCAGATGGTAGCGTACACAATCGTCGAAACGAAGTACTAATGAGTTTCCTAAACCCAGTAATTCTTTAGTTTTCTTCGGAAGGACTCCTTCCATATCGGCATTGGTATCCAAATTGAAAATGCGTTTAATAATTTTGTTATTGTCTTCCAGCATTTTCGCGTTCATTTTGGAACGATAGGCATTAAAATCTTCTATTAAGTTACCCATACTATATTTTTATTAATTTTTATGTTACCTCTCCTTGGGGAGAGGTCAAAACTGGGTTATCAGTTTTGGGAGAGGGTAAAATAATGAAATTTTAATTCATTATTTTGGCTTTTTTATTTTGTTTTTTTACAATTCGAGCTGAAATAAGGATACTTATTTCATATAAAATAAGTACCGGGATGGCAACAATTACCTGACTGGCAATATCGGGTGGGGTAATTATCGCAGAAACAATTAATACGATAATGAGTGCAAATTTTCGGTATTTCCGAAGGAATTGCGGTGTTACCAAACCAATTTTTGTTAAAAAGAAAATGATAATAGGCAATTGAAATATGAGCCCGCTTGAAAGGGCACAGGCTCTTACTAAGCCAATATAACTACTTAAGTCAAAATCATTAAAAACTTCTGGACTTACTTGATAGGTGCCCAAAAAATTGATGGATAGAGGGGTAACTACATAATAACCAAACAACACTCCCATAAAAAACAGCAAAGAGGCTACTAAAATAAACCCGCGGGCATTTTTACGCTCGTTACTATGTAAACCGGGGCTTACAAATTTCCAAAACTCATAAATAACAAAAGGGAATGCTAAAATAAACCCTGCCGTAATGGAAGTCCAAAGGTGTGCCGAAAACTGTCCCGCCATAGTTCTACTTTGAATCCTGAAAGGAAGTTCGGTAAAACAGAAACTGTCAAAACCCATAGCTTGGGCAGATTTACACAACAATTTGTAGGTGGGAAAGTCTGCTTTTTTTGGACCAAAAATAATGACATCAAAAATAATGTCTTTAAAAATAAATGCCACAACGGCAAGCACCATAACAGCTGCAGTAGATTTAATAAGGTGCCAGCGCAGCTCTTCCAAATGGTCTAGAAAAGACATTTCTTTTTCGGGACTGGTGTTTTTTGTTTTGGCCATTAAATAATTCCTTCTTTACTAAGGTTATGAATGTGCACCACACCGGAGTATTTCCCATCCTTTTCTGCTAAAATTTGTGTAATGCCGTAATTGTCCATAAGTTCCATAGCTTCAATAGCCATAGCGTCGTTATCAATTTTCTTTGGGTTTTGGGTCATGATATCTTTAGCGGTAAGTCCGGCAATATTATCTACTTTGGTGAGCATACGTCGCAAGTCACCATCGGTAATGATCCCTACAATTTTTTCATCTTCAACCACAGCGGTAACGCCTAATAATTTTTCAGAAATTTCTACAATGACTCTTTTCACGCTAGTATCGGGGCTTACTTGGGGTTTTTCGTTTAATGAGGTTAAATCACTTACTCTAAGGTAGAGTTTTTTACCCAAGGAACCACCCGGATGAAAACGGGCAAAATCTTTGCTTGAAAATCCGCGCAAGTCCAAAAGCGCCATGGCCAAGGCATCTCCCATAACCAATTGCGCTGTGGTACTGGTCGTGGGGGCTAAGTTGTTAGGACATGCTTCTTTTTCAACGTAGGCATGAAAAACATAATCACTTTGGGTTCCCAAAAAGGAATCTTTGTTTGAAGTAATTGCCATGAGTTTGTTACCGGTGGCTTTAATAAGGGGTACTAAAACCTTAATTTCGGGAGTATTTCCACTTTTGGAGATACAAATTACCGTATCGTTTTCTTGAATAATTCCTAAATCCCCGTGAATGGCATCTGCAGCGTGCATAAAAATAGCCGGGGTCCCGGTAGAGTTAAGGGTAGCTACAATTTTGGCAGCTATATTGGCACTTTTCCCAATCCCGGTGACGATGACCCTTCCTTTCGATTGAAAAATAGAATCGACCGCTTGTGCAAACTCTTCGGTAACCAAAGAGGACAAATGCATAATGGCATTAGCTTCGGTTTCAATTGTTTTTTTTGCAACGTTTATAATGGTATTGAAATAATTCAAAATTTAGACTTTTTTAAGTTTGTTCCTTTTTCAGAAATTAGTATATTTAAATAAGGAAAAACAACTAATTCCTAACCTCAAATACAGTATATAGATTCAATGATACACTGTAGGTTGCAAAATTACAATTGTTATTGAGTTCCTACAATTTAATTTTTAACCTATATGCTTTAAATTATTACACCTGTGAACGAAACAGATTTATTCGCATCCTTAAAAAAATATTTCGGATTTACGTCTTTTAAAGGGCTTCAGGAAAAAGTTGTTAAAAGTGTTTTGGACAACGAAAACACGTTTGTGATTATGCCTACGGGCGGGGGAAAATCACTGTGTTATCAGCTTCCTGCGTTAATGAAAGAGGGAACCGCCATTGTGGTTTCTCCTCTTATAGCACTTATGAAAAATCAGGTGGATGCATTACGATCG
>JAGQZA010000041.1 GCA_020435805.1 Flavobacteriaceae bacterium | reverse complement strand
TTTATGATAAATTGTCAGTTTAACTAATTCATTCTAAAATAAAATATTTATTTTTTGTATTTTTAATATACAACCAACTATAAATGATTGGATTATGAAATTTAAGCATTTATTATCTGCTATAATTCTTTTTATAACAGGATCCATACAGGCCCAGTTTACAGATAATATGGAGTCTTATACAGTAGGACAACCTATTCATGAAGGTCATTGGACCGATTGGTGTGGAGGTACTTGTTCTGTAATTTCAACAGATTTATATAGCCACAGCACCACTAAATCTGGACTTATACCCAACGATAGTAATACAGATAGTGCTTTAGATTTAGGAAATAAAATTTTTGGTATTTGGAGTTTGTCCTTCTGGATGTATATCCCTACCAATAAAGAAGCCTTTTGGAGTTTAATAGGGTGTGTCCCTATGTGTGCTGAAGACTGGCACCAATTTATTTTTTTTAATTACAACCTTAATTCTCCTGGTAAAGGTACTGTAGAAAACACTTCGTTAGGTACCATTCCTTTTTTATTTCCTCATGACCAATGGTTTAATGTCTCTTTTTGTGTGGATATCACTTCGGGTATCGAAAATGCACAATGGCAATTACATATTGCGGGTAACAATGTAATACCTGAAGGCACTCCTTATATAAGTGAGAGTGGAGAAATACCAACCAGCTTAGGGGGTATTAACTTTTTTTCAATTTCTAGTAATAATGAATATTATGTGGACGATTTTACGTATATAAATGCTCAAGAAGGTTGTTTGCTGAATACTTCACAATTTAACAGATCCAAAATTACACTATCCCCTAATCCTTCAGAAAATGAACTAACACTTACATCGCTTACACTTATGAATGGTTTTACCATATATGATGCTATAGGAAAGCAAGTGATGAGCAGGTCCATATCTTCAAATCAATTTGCCATCGATATTTCATCACTTACAAACGGAATATATTTTATCACTACCATCACCGAAAATACCTTTCAAACTTTAAAATTTATTAAAAAATCTGCCAATTAATAATCGTAAATTTGTTCTATGAGTACACCGCCACTCGCCGAACGAATTCGCCCAAAAACACTCAAAGAATACCTAAGTCAGCAGCATCTGGTGGGTACTAAGGGTGCTTTAACCCCACAAATTTCATCGGGAATGGTTTCTTCCTTGATTTTTTGGGGACCTCCGGGAACAGGCAAAACTACCTTGGCAAATATCATTGCGCTTGAATCTAAGCGACCCTTTTACACTTTAAGTGCCATAGATAGTGGTGTTGCCGCAGTAAGAGAAGTGATAGAAAAAGCTAAAAAAGGGGAAGGTTTATTTACTACCCAAAACCCTATACTTTTTATTGATGAAATTCATCGCTTTAGTAAATCGCAACAAGATTCCTTATTGGCCGCTGTTGAAAAAGGATGGATTACCTTAATTGGTGCCACTACCGAAAATCCGAGTTTTGAAGTGATTCCGGCATTATTATCTCGCTGTCAGGTGTATGTTTTGAAACCCTTCAGTAAAGAAGATTTGGAAACGTTACTGCAAAGAGCTGTTGCGAAGGATTCCCTACTTCAGAAAAAGAAAATTAAAATCCAGGAAACAGAAGCAATTATACGGTTATCGGGAGGAGATGCAAGGAAACTTTTAAATATTTTAGAACTTATCGTCCTTTCGGAAAAGCAAGAAAGTGTAGTTATAACTAATGACATGGTGCTTCAAAAAGTGCAGAAAAATACCATATTGTATGACAAAACTGGAGAACAACATTATGATATTATTTCGGCATTTATAAAATCTATTCGGGGAAGCGACCCCAATGCCGCTGTATATTGGCTAGCAAGAATGTTAGAAGGGGGTGAAGATGTGAAGTTTATTGCTCGACGCTTACTTATTTCAGCTTCTGAAGATATTGGACTGGCAAATCCTACTGCTTTGGTTCTCGCAAATGCCACATTTCAAGCGGTAAACACCATAGGGTATCCCGAAGCCGGAATTATTTTAAGTGAATGTACTGTCTATTTAGCTACGTCTCCAAAAAGTAATGCCTCTTACAAAGCAATTAAAGAGGCGCAACAAATGGTTAAACAAACCGGAGACCTATCGGTGCCCTTATCTATACGAAATGCTCCTACAAAGCTTATGAAAGAATTGGGCTATGGAGAAGATTATCAATACGCCCATAATTTTGAAGGAAACTTTGTGGTTCATGAGTTTTTACCGGATGAAATTAAAGGGAAGACTTTCTATTTCCCGGGAAATAATCCCAAAGAAACTGCCATAAAGAACTATTTAAAGCAATTATGGAAAGACAAGTACGATTTTTAATCTAATTTTTTAGGTAGAGAACTACTTCACTTTCCTTTTTCACTGTAAAATTCCCTTCCGTGCCGAAAGAAGCAAGGAACCTATTCTCTTTATTATCTTCAAAAAAGACAACTCCTTCCACCACAAATATTTTCCCGATATAATCAAGTCCATCATTAGCCTCGGTAGATTCTTCGTACATACTGTAGCCTTCCATTGTTTTACGCAACAAGAACGATTTTCCTCCTTTCGTGTAGTTTGCATATTTAGCTACAGGTAAATGAAGCGGGTCTTCTTTTTGATTTGGCAGTTTTGTTTCTTCAACTTTGGTTTCAGAAGAATCTTTGTAGTCTTTTAAGGTTCTAACCTCTTTTTGTTGTACAAACAAAGCTTCAATACTTTCAAAAGCTCTTCGCAACCCTTCATTGTACATTTTACTATACTCCTTCAACTTACTTTTTCCTTCCTCACTTATATAAACAAGATTTCCTTCACAATCTTTAATTGAAATTGTAACTCTACACCACACAAAGCCCGGGGTTCCTGTAACTTCGGCTCGTAAACCATCACATCTTTTTACATCTGGAAGTTCTTCGTCAAAATACGCATGAAAACCGTGTTTATTAAATAGAAATTTTAACAGGGAGTTGAGTTGGTATTGATCTTCTTCGAACTGAAAGTTAAATTTTTTGGGAACTACAATAAAACTGTAACTACTTAATTTTTCTTCTTGAGAAAATCCGTTACATACAAATGCCAGAGTTAGTAAAAATGTTACTAATACTTTATTCATCATAAATTTTAATATTGAAACCTAACTGCAAAGATAAACTTTTTGATTTTGCAAGGTTACCATAATGAAGCATATTATCTGCCGCTACATAAAAATTGAACTTTCCAAAATCCCCTGCAATTCCCCCTCCAATATTAGAATAAGAAAAGGAATCGACTGTATAGGTGATTTTGGCAGACAAAAATGAAAAAAGTCTTCGGTAATAAAATAGCGTACCCGCCATTTGAGGCCCTTTTGGGCGTAGAATACTGTAATATTGTAATCCTAATTTTTGCTCCCTTTCAACGGCTCCGCCTTTATTTAAACAATCACATTCTCCACTATTTCCGGCTACTTTTCCAAAGCCATATTCCAAGCCGGCATGTAGCTTTAAAGGTCTCAGCTGCGAATACGCATTATATAATGTATCTATAGGAATTTCTCGTTCTATTTCATCTTCCAGATCATCGTAATAGGGAAAAGTCCCTTCTCCTTCGCTTAAGGGTGGAAAAATTAATTCTATTCCATGTAAAGTGTAGTCTCCAGAGGCACTATAATTTTCCACATCTTTTGAATGAAAAATAACACCCAAGTCTAATATACTGGCACTAGCCGTCCAATTAGAGGTAATAGCATAGGTTGCCCCAACATCCATACCCACTCCAAGATTACCTCCAAAAAACGCTCTTTTAAGCATTTCTCCTCCCGAAAAATTATCTTCCAAAGATGCAATGCCCGAGGTTTCAACCGTTACGTTAGCATCTGTTACATTATGCTCGTAGATATTAGGGGCATCTGCTGCTGCGAAACGGGTTGTAAATGTCCCTTGGTTTTTAATACTCCGGTAACTCATGATACTCGAATACATCTTGACTCGAGCCCCAACGGTTAGGGTATTAGTGAGTTTTTTATTCGCTCCAAAATGAAATACAGTAAGCAAATCGCCCGTGGTACTAATTTCACTTAAATCGAAAGGATAATCTAAATAATTAGCATTTCCTTCCCATGCCAAAATAGCCAAATCTCGAGGGAAATAAGTAATAAAATCAAATTCTTGATACATTCCGCCTGAAAAGTAAATATCCTTTTGGGAACGCCAACCAAAATTAATGAGTTCTAATTGTTGAGTGACTGTAAAGAAATCGGTATTTTTCATTTCGAAGATTTTCTGCTCAATCTTTGCATTAATATCTTCTCCTGTATCCCCAAAAATGTCATACACACTCACCCCCGAAGAACCCCCATTTATGTGAATTTGTGATAAAAAAGGAATTCCAAAGTGTTTTTTTTGAGGAACATGAATCCCCGGATTTAAAAGCAAACTCTGCGGAATTTCATTAAATCCATAGAGGACTTGCTTGTTTTGGGCAAAGCCAGACACCCACCCAAAGGCTACGAAAAAAACTAGTATAACTCTCATAGTATTAGTCTCTTTCCTTAATTTCCAGGTAATAAGTGGTTTTAGACTTGAGATTGAGTGCTCCTTCCAAGCTAGCATCAGACGAAGGTATGGTTACCGAAACCATTACTTTATCTGCTTGTGTTAATTGAAGAATCTCTGCACCTTCAACTGTTTGGGTAAATTCTGTTACAACAGGATTGGCTTGAGTTCCCATGGCAACAAACGTTGACGTAAAGTAGGTTTCAGTATTGAGAGAATCTAAAAACTGAAAATCTGCTTGAAAATTTCTGGGAATACTATTGGTAAAAACAAATAAAAAATCGGCTTTTTTTAAACTCTCCTGTGTTCCTGTATCATCTAAAAACCGAATATCGGTAGTATCGGTTATAGTTAATCTTGGAGTACTGGAAACAGTATCAAAAAAATCTCCGGCGTCCAGATTGAAGTAAATTAAATCCAATTCTACAATGGGGGTTAATGTTACTTCTTGCGCTTGGTCAAAATTGGTGTCCTTAACACAGGACATTATAAAAAGTGCAATAAGCACACCCAAAAATGGGAATAGCAGGTTCTTTTTCATGTTGGGGGTTTTAAAAAATAACGTAGTTATATACGCAAATAGTATTGTTAAAGATGCTTTTTGATGTCCAAAATCCTATTAATCACTCTATATTGGGGAGGAATACTCTCGTTGCGATAGTTGTAAAACAAGGTCTCCATCCCTACGGCTTCGGCTCCCAAAATATCTGCTTCAAAAGTATCCCCTATCATGATACTTATTTTTGGGTGAGCCACGGCTTTTTCGAGTGCTTTTTGAAATATAACAGGATTAGGCTTCTTTAACCCTACCTCTTCAGAAGTTGTTACGGTTTTAAAATAAGGTAAAATACCGCTATTCTTTAGTTTTAGATGCTGTACTTCTTCAAAACCATTGGTAATTATGTGTAGTATATATTTTTCTGAAAGGTATTGCAATACCTCCATGGCTCCTTCAAAAAGAAAGTTGTTTTTAGGCAGTTCATCAATGTAGGTAGTTGCTAAAATATCTAATTCGGTATCACTGAAATGAATTCCGAAAGGTAAAAAGGCTTCAAAAAAACGCCCTCTTCGCAGTTCCTGTTTCGTGACTCTTTCTTCCCGATAGCGTTTCCAATAGGCAAAATTAATAGGTTCATAGACTTTCATAAATGCATCCAAATCTACCGTTATGGAATGTGCTAAAAAAAGCTGCTCGAAGGCCAGTTTTGAATTTCGGTCAAAATCCCATAAGGTATGATCCAGATCGAAGAATATATGCTGAATGCGATCACGCATGGGGATTCAATTTTTCGGAAAACAAATATCGCCACACTTTGTTCTCTCTTTTCTTCTCAAAATCTCTATTGGAAAAGAAAAACAAAAAATGTCCATCTACTTTTTTCACCCAATTAAAGACCTGGGCAATGGCTCCTTCGGTATCTTTTTCTTTCCCCAAAGTAAGTGCCAACGATTTACCAATTACAGGCTGAATGATGAGTGGCGTTTTAATTTCGTAATCCAAGTCGTAGAATAAAAAAGGAGTACAAGTACCGGCCCTAAAACCTATTTCATCGTAATAAAACATGGTAAAATCGTTTTTAACTTCCAATTCTACCAAGTTTCTATACACCAGCGGGAGATTTACAACCTGCTTATCATTGGCCGAACTTTCAAGAGTTCGGTGAGTTATATCTTCCAATTGCAATCGTTCTGCATTAAGTTTTTCGTAGTCTGCAAGGGAATAGTAAGAAAACATAAGCCCTACCTCACCATAATCTGCCACGTATTTTACTAAGCTTTTATAGGTTTGCCGTTTGGTGTTAAAATCTTCCCGGAAAGAGTAGGCTTCCCCTAACAAAAAGAAAACAGTGAGTTTTGAACTACTGTTTCGGGTATTATTCAATATCCATGAAAAAGTGTCGTAAGGATCTTTCCGAAGGCTCATTAAAACTCTTATCCGTAAAAAAAATCGCCCCAGTTTCAATTTCCAAAGATCCCCTCCAAACCCTAATACGTTTCGAACCACCCCTCGCTGTAAAAATTCGAAGGGTCTTTTCGCTTCAATAAGGTTATGAATGGTAAGTTCTTTCTTAGGGAAATCCATCTCGGGAAAGGCCTCCTGTAACACTTTTTTAAATTCGTAAGCCCAAATATCTACCACGGGTTGTTTTAAAAAACCTTCTTTATGCGCCAAGCTTTCGGTGGTAGGAAACCTTCCCAATTCATCTTTTACGTGGGGCAAATATTCTTCATATCGACTCATTAAATAAAATGCTGCGGCAAAAATATCGTAGGGAAGAACACTTTTTTCGGTTGTCTGAAAAAACCCTACGGTATCGTTCCAAGGGCGTACGGTAATTTCAACATCTTCAAAACCTTGCACATTCAATAATCCATGAGCAAAGAAAAATAATTCATTTCCCAAGGGTTGTTTCCCGTAGGAAATCTTGGGCCCTTGGTGGGCAATAAACGCTTCAATGGCAGTTGAAAATTGAATGGGTAACTTTAAAATCCGGGTACAAATATGCTTAAAGCTGTAATCAATACGGGGGGTAACTTTTTGGGTATAAATAAGAAGCATAGAGTGCTACAGCATTTGTTCGTCGGCAAAGCTAAAATACGCTTTTTCGGTCACAATAAGATGGTCCAGTACTTTTATATCGAGGCTTTCCCCTGCTGTTTTAAGTTTTTTTGTTAATTGAATATCTGCCTGACTGGGCTTTAAGGTTCCTGAGGGGTGGTTATGCGCCAAAATTACCGCAACAGCACCCAATTGTAGTGCATTTTTAAATGCAAGCCTACTATCTACTACCGTTCCGGTAATGCCTCCTTTACTAAGCTGCATGGTTTGTAGCACTTTGTTTGAGTTGTTTAAATACACAATCCAAAATTCCTCGTGAGCTAATTCTCCAATAATGGGTTGCATTAATTCAAAAACCGAGACGCTGGAGGTTATTTTCTTTTTTTGAAGTGCTTCCTCTCCCCTTCTTCTTCGACCTAATTCCAAAGCAGCAGCTATGGTAATGGCTTTTGCCTCGCCTATCCCCTTAAATTTCATTAAATCTTGTATGGAAAGTTTGCCTAATTCATTTAAGTTGTTTTCAACGGAAGCCAAAATACGTTGACTCAAGCTTACAGCACTTTCATTTCTGCTACCCGACCCAATTAAAATAGCAATCAATTCGGCATCACTTAAAGCGGTTTTTCCTTTCAGCAGTAATTTTTCACGAGGACGGTCGTCCTCATTCCATGATTTTATGGAAAAAGATGTTGTATTGCTCCCCACGATACTTCTTTTTAATAAAGATAATTAAGTATATTTAAATTGAAAAGCAAACGCCTTTTAATATGAAATCTTTACTAGAAGAAGATGGGTATAAAAACATTAAAGAACGCTTAGCGCTATTGACCCAAAATTCTGAAAAACAATGGGGTAAAATGACCCATGGACAGATGGTGAATCATTGTCAGTTTCCACTTAAAATAGCCATTAAAAATGAAGTTACAAAGCCTACATTTAATCCTGTAGCTTTTTTCTTCAAAAAAATGCTATACAATGATAAACCTTGGCGAAAAGGGTTGCCTACGGCAAAGCAGTTAAGAATTCTTGAAGAAAAAGACTTTGATGAAGAAAAGAAAAAATTAGAAGAACTTATAGAAAGTTTTTATAATTTAAAAGATAGAAATGAATGGAACCCTCACCCTATGTTTGGAAAATTTACAAAACAGCAATGGGGTCAAATGCAATACAAACATTTAGATCACCATTTACGACAATTTGGTGTTTAACTTTGGATGGCTGGATTATTAGAATCTCGGATTATTATATTTCATCCCCTTAACCCTTAACCTTTCACCCATGTACCCTCCTGCCCACCATCAATCCAACGATATACAAAAAATGATTGCTGTTGTGAAGCAATTCCCATTGGGAATGTTAGTTTCAGCAAAAGGCGGACAACCCTTTGTAACGCATATTCCTATTATTTACCATGAAACTACCGGAAAACTGGTAGCGCACATGGATAAGGAGAATCCGCAGGTAGAAACACTCATGCATGGAGCCGAGGTAACGGTAATTTTTAAGGGACCGGACACCTACATTTCACCTTCAGTATATAGTACAAAACAACTTCCCACCTGGAATTATATTATGGTACATATTACAGGAACTGTAACCCTTATTCATGAAGCAGAAGCTGTAAAGCAAACTATGGTAGATATGACCCATTTCTTGGAAGGAAAAGCACAAAAATTTGAATTAAAAAAAGAAGACGCTCGTATGGAGCGCCTTATAAACTATATTCAAGCTTTTGAAATTACCATTACTAACTGGGAAGGGAAGTTTAAACTCTCGCAGGATAAAAACGCCACCGATTTTGAGTTGGCTAAGCAAGAATTGATTAAAAATACAAGGCCGGAGGATACCAATTTTATTGAAAGTATTTATAAAAGCTTATAGCAGTTTTTTAACTTCATTAAAATCCAACCCCCCATAATTACCACTACTCATTAAAAGTAAGGAAGTATCTTCAAAATCTTGTGAAAATAGAAAATCTTTAAAATCCTTTGGGTCTGTATAAATAATAAGGTCTTCCCGTTGAAACGCTTCTGAAATTTGCGGATGAGAAATGGGTTTTAATTTTTTTATTTCCACCGCATGTGGGCTATAAAATACTACAGCAACATCGGCGGCATCCAGTGCCCCTTGATATTCGGTTAAAAATTTAGGAGTTAAACTGCTGTAGGTATGCAGTTCCAGACAAGCAAGTAATTTCCGGCTGGGGTACTGACTTTTCACAGCTTCGGTAGTTGCTTTAACCTTACTAGGAGAGTGCGCAAAATCTTTATAGGCAACGGAATGGGATGTCTCTGCAATTTTTTCCAGCCTTTTGCTGGCTCCTTTAAAACTGGCTATGGCTTCATAAAAATCTTCTGCATCAACACCCATGAGTTGGCAAATCCAACGGGCTCCTTCCAAATTATTGAGATTATGTTTCCCGAAAACTTCAATAGGCATGAGGCCTTCAGGTGTTTCCAATAAGGTTTCTCCATCAACCACCTCATATTTGGGAGTATGGTAAGGATACTTTTTTATTGTATTTGTTGAAGCTTCGACAACTTTCTTTACCTCGAGATCTTCTTCGTTGTAAACAATAGCCCCTCCTTGGGTAATTTCATTCAGAAAAATAGCAAACTGCTCCACATAATTTTCGAAAGTGGGGAATACATTAATATGATCCCATGCGATCCCGCTAAGCAGTGCAATATTGGGTTTGTATAAATGAAACTTGGGTCGCCTGTCTATGGGAGAAGAAAGATACTCATCGCCTTCCAGCACCATAAAATCGTTTTCTTCGGTAAGATGCACCATGGTATCAAAACCTTCTAACTGGGCTCCTACCATATAATCTACTTCCTTATTGTGATAATGCATCACGTGTAAAATCATGGAAGTAATTGTCGTTTTCCCGTGGGAGCCACCAATAACCACACGGGTTTTCTGCTTGGATTGTTCGTAAAGAAATTCGGGATATGAATAAATTTTAAGCCCTAACTCTTTTGCTTTCAATAACTCCGGATTATCTGCTTTTGCGTGCATTCCTAAAATTACAGCCTCTATTTCTGAAGTAAGTTTTTCAGGAAACCAACCCAATGATGACGGCAATAGTCCTTTTGAAGCTAATCGTCCTTTTGAAGGTTCAAAAATTTCGTCGTCACTTCCCGTAACTTGGTATCCTTTATGGTGTAATGCCAACGCAAGGTTATGCATGGCACTTCCACCTATGGCAATAAAATGTACTTTCATATTATATTCTGTAATGGAACTGTAAAAATAGAAAAAACATTACCCTAACCCCCTTGAAAGGGGGAATAGTTCTTTATAAAGCTAGAATTAATTGCTTTTCTTTTAGGGCTTCTTCAAAATTGGAACGGGAAGCCAAAGCTTTATCAATCCATTGCAATGCAGTTTCTTTTTGACCTAAATTTTTATAAATCTGCGCCAAACGGTAATAGGCCCAATCTTTGGGAACTCCGTCTTTTGCCGAATGATTTTTTAAGTAGGTTTGAAGGCAATGAATACCCAATTGGGCATCGAGATTGTATTGTGCCGCTATTTTACCTATTTGATAATTTAACTGATTTCGTTTATGAATTTTAAGCGATTTTGAAGCTGTGGAAATAGCCTCTTTGGGTTGATTGTTATTTTCGTATAAGTTAGTCAGTTTTTCGTAGGTATGTGGGGAGCCTCCCACTTCAATAGCTCTTTTATAAAATTTTTCAGCATCTTCCGGCCTATTAGAATACTCGGCAATATACCCATTGGCCAAATACCCATCGACGGGTGAAATTTCACCTAATTCGTTGGCATAGTTAATCGCCTTTTTTTCGCTTCCCCCAATAATACCGGGCAGTTGCATATAATATTCTACCAACGCCCAACGTACTTCAATATGATTTGGATCCAGTTCTGCTGCTTTTTCAAAATGTGCTTTAATATCTCCTACATAGCCCAAAGCACTAATTTTACTTATTTGTAGCGCTTTCATCCCTAGGCTTCCGCCATATTTAAAATGATAATTGGCGTTGTTATCATCACTTCTCAAAAGTCTTTCATAATACATTATGGCGGCATCCCAATCTTTTGCATACCCGGCAATGTCGCCTAAATATTCCATGGTTTTTACATGCGTAGGATGCGCATTTAAATACTGCTCAAAAAGGGGTTTTGCTTTGCTGAATTGCTCTTTTTTGAAATAGCTTTCCGCTTGTTGAAACGGATTTTGAGCAACAAGACTTAGAGGAAATACTATTAATAGCAACAATTTTTGCATAAAACGATTTGGGATTCAAAAATACTAAACTTTCTGAAAAGCTTTTTATTTTAAAGTTGGCGGGTACTTTTTTAAGAGTTTTTGAAGCAGTGAAAAATAATAGATCTCCTTTTGTTGGGGGGTAGATTTCTCTTTGTACCTGCTTTCGGCCACCCCCTGCCAAACAAGCGCATCATTTTGGGTGTCGATAAAATCTAAAGTAAATTGTTGTTCTATTTCTCTTCCTCCTATAGGAATTCCGCCACTTACGCCAACGCCTACATTGCCCCCGCCGCCGCCAATACCAATGCCTAAGGTATTTCGAGAGTTGGTAAGGATTTCTTTTGCGTAAAAATTAATTGCCAATTGTGGGTTCTCACTTTTCTGAAAACCCTTTTGCTGCAGGAGACTGTCTAAAGCATTCAGGATACGTTTATTGTCCAGCCCACTTAATCCAGAATCGATGGAAGGATAGAAATTATAACTTCCGTATTTTGAAAAATCGGTTCCTTTTTCATAATCCACAGCTACAGTACTTCCGCAAGAAATAAGGATTGGAATTATTAAAACAAGTATAAATTTCACTTTCAGCATTTTTTTTAAAGATACTGAAATTTTGAAGGTTAAGATTTTAGCAGCCTATTGTTTAACAATTTTTTTAGTGACTGTACCATTATTGGTCTCAACATTTATAAAGTAAACCCCTTCCGAAAATTTAGAAAAATCGATGATTCTTTCAGATGTTTCCGAAAGTTTTTTTCCTTCAATAGAATAGATAATGACATTATTGAGTTGAATATTTTCTGAAATATTAACCATTAACTTTTCTGAAACGGGATTGGGAATGAATTTTACACTATTTTCTATAACAGTTTCAAAACTTCCTAAGTTTTCAACAATTTCGGTGACCACGGTATTGGTTAAAATAGGCGCATTAAAATCGAAATAAATATTGGCTTCGTTTTCTATAGTATCACCTACTTGTAAAGTACTTTTTGATTTTAGTTGAAAGGCTATAAAACCATTGCTCCCTTCGGGATCATCATTTACTGAAGGTAAATTGATATCTTCAAAAACAAAATCAACTTCATTACCTTCCTTAATTTCAACTCGATATTCGTGACTTGCAGAAAGAATCCTGAAGGTATTCCAATCCAGATTATTGCTCAACATATCTTCTACCCTTACATTGATAGCACTGGCAGTACCCACATTTTGAAAGCGGACTATATAATCCAGATATTCTCCTACTTCAGCTTCATAAATTTCGGCTCCTTGATTAACAATTTTATCATTAGGATCTTGACTGTTAACCATTTCCTGCTCCAAAATATATTCATTGTCTTCTGGATTTATATCATCTACAATTGGATTAATAGTTGCAGTAAAGATTAGAATATCACCAGACTCATTAATAGGCGGTGGAAAATTATTAAAACTTACATCTATTGTTCTTGACTGAAAAGGGAGTAAATCTTCATAATTCCAAATAATGGAGTTTCCAGAAATAGAGGTCTCCGAAGGAGTGGCACCTATAAACTGTTGTCGAACGTCATCAAACTGAAGGCTTAGATCACCACTTAAAACTGTAGTTCCAACATTTTCATAAATAATTTGATAATGAGAATCAAGTCCGGGTCTGGCTTCATTAATAGGTATTACAGTAATTTTTAAATTGTTGAATATCTCTGTGGCAGTGAGGCAAAAATCTGCTTCGGCAAGATTACCAAGCCCTTCAAAATCTATTTCAACACTTTCCGGATTTGCGGTATAATTTAATGGTAAAGAAGCAGTATTAACGTAACAGGTGTGGATTCCCTCTTCGCCTGTAAATCCAACATATCTACCATTTTCGTCTGGTATAAAATAATATAAGGTATTCGTACTTTCCAACGTAATTAAAATATTACTTACATCATAATCCTCATTGGTGCAATTATTATTGTCAAAATCGTAATATATATTGCCTTGGACTGCGTTATAATTATAATTACATCCATTTTCCACTTCAGTCCTACTGTTACATCCTATTGCATTATTATTAAAATTATATAACCCAATCCCGTTTGTCAATAAATTACAAATACTTAAAACACTACAATTTGATAAATCTGGATTCCACAAAATTCCAAGATAATTAACAATGTATGGAACATACTCTAATGCATCAATATTTTCAAGTACATCATTATTTGTTATTCTTAAATTGAGCATTGCAGAACCGTCTATAAATAAACCATCTAATGAATTTAACATATCATTATAGGATATTTCTATAGTATGACATGGCGTACACTCTACATTACTTAGACCCTCGAATGTTGAAATTGAGTTTGATTTTATATACAAGGTATATGGTTCAATTATAGTATTTTCAAGACCAATAAAATTTTCAAGATTTGAATTTTGCAAAATTTCTATGTTCCCTTCAATTTTAGAAACATTCTCAAATCCTTCAAAATTAGATATATCGGTATGCCTAATCAATACTTCACTAAGAATAGAATTGGGAGCAAATAGATTCTCAAATGATTGAATTGAACCAATGACTTCAAACCTTGTATGAGGAAACCAAACATTCTCTAAACCCGCTGTAGTGACTAAATTAAAATTTCCATCAACTACAAAAGATTCATAGATAACTGAAATACCTTCTAAACCAAAAAGGTTTGGAAGAATTATATTATCCTGTATAATTAAATTCTTAAGGGTACTAATATTTCCTAATCCATTTAAAGATTCTAAAAGAGGGCAATTTTTAATAATCAAATCTTCATCTATAGAAGTAATAATTGTCAGCGAAGATAAATCTATTATATCGTCACCATCTATAACTAAATTATTATAGAGTTCAGTACAATTAGGATAATTTATCGCAAATGCATTTACTTCAGCTTGAGTTGTAAGGGTTATAGGGGTAGTGGGACACTGCCCAAAACTTGTGCTTATTGTAGCTAATAAGATTATATATACTAATAATTTCCCCATAATAAAAAGTTTAGAATTTCAATAATACTAAAAATCCCTTTATAAAAAGGGATTTAGCAACTTATTTGATAGAAAGTTAACTTAGTTTTCTTCTACTTTATTTAACATCTCCCATCCTTCGACTGGCTCAGGAACCATTCTCTCTATTTAACATTTCCCACAGTAAATCTTTTAATTCCTGAAGTCCTTGTTGCGCCACTGAAGAAATAAAAAGATAAGGAAGGCCTTTAAATTCTTTGTCGAGCAGT
>JAGQZA010000040.1:4711-14584 GCA_020435805.1 Flavobacteriaceae bacterium | reverse complement strand
GGAAAGGGTATTTGCAGTGGCAGGAGCAATAATAAATAAATCTGCCCAAAGGCCTAACGCTACGTGGTTATTCCATTGGGCATTTTCATTTTCTTCATCCGTAAAGGTGGAAAGTACTTCGTTTTTTGAAAGGGTAGAAAGTGTTAAGGGTGTTACAAATTCTTTGGCAGAAGGGGTCATAACAACCCTTACTTCGGCTCCCTTTTTAATCAATAAACGTACTAAATAAGCACTTTTATAAGCAGCAATACCGGCGGTAACACCGAGGAGTATTTTTTTACCGCTTAAAATGGACATAGGCTATTCTTCTATGGCTTCGTCTGCAGTATTTCGGTAGTAAATTTTATCTTCAATCCACTCCTGTACGGCAAGTGCGTGAGGCTTTGGAAGTCTTTCATAAAATTTAGAAACCTCTATCTGCTCTTTATTTTCAAAAATTTCTTCAAGGCTATCATTATAGGTAGCAAACTCATCCAACTTTTCTAAAAGTTCTTTTTTAATGTCGCCATTTATTTGTGAAGCTCTTTTAGCTATAATGGAAATAGCTTCATAAATATTACCTGTTTTCTCGTCTAGCAAGTTTTTATCAATAGTTGTAGTATTGATAGGTGCGTCTGAATTTTTGATATCGTTCATAAGGTACGTATTTGCTTTTTTAATTCTCAGTAGTATATTGTAACAGTCTTTTATCTACATCTTGAAGGATTTCATCGGCATTAGATTTCAACTCCCCTTCTTTGTAGTATTTCAAAAAACTTTCGTAATGTTTTTTGGTTTGCTTTAATCGTTCTTCTACCAAATAAGGCACACTATTAATAGCGAGCAGATAGGATGCTTCCACCCTTCCGTAAAAGGCTTGTTGCCTATATTTTGAACCCGGGTGATCTATGATAAAATTTTCAAAACTCTCAATAGCTGCCTTATAATCTGAGATTCGTAAGTATTGATTGGCAGTTTCAAAATCTTTCTTTTCAAGTTTTTCACGCAATTCAATGACCATGGTATTGGCTTCGTTTCGGTATTCAGAATTTGGAAATTTGTCCAAAAATCCTTGCAATTTTTCCATAGCAATATCGGTATCTTTTTGGTCTAAAGAATACCTGGGTGACAATTCGTAATAACTTTTGGCAGAACGGAAGGAAGCAATTTCTACACTATCACTCTTAGGATAAGAAATTACGAAACGTTCAAATTGATATCCAGATAGATAAAAATCTTCTAAGTTATAAAAGGTATTGGCATAGCGAAACATAAGCGGCTCTGCTTGAGGTTTTCCTCTAAAAGCAGGAACAATTTGTTCCATTAACGTGAGGGATTTTTTATACTTCCCTATTTTATAGAGCGAATCTGCAGCAGCATATTTCATTGACATGTCATCGGACCTTAGTAGTTTTTGATACGAACTACATGAAGCCAATAAAACGGCAATACTTACAAATAAAAGGCTCTGTTTCATTGTTTTAAAAAACATCGTGCAAAAGTAGTGAAATTAAAGTGATTACAAAAACTAAATTAGCGGTCTAAATTATTGATTCCTGAAAGACTTGAATCTATTTTCTGAAAAGTTTAACGGTAGCGGTGTCATTTCACTTTAGAAGGAAGCAACAAACCTTGCAATTTTAGCCCGTAATCCTTCGCTAACCCCTACCAATGGAAGCCTTAGCGTATCACCACAAAGCTTCAATTCTTTAAAGACCGCTTTAATTCCCGCTGGGTTTCCTTCGGCAAAAATATAATCAATGGCAGGTGCTATTCTATAATGAATAGCGTAAGCTTCATCTACTTTTCGCTGAAGTCCCAAACGAATCATTTCAGAAAACTCTTTCGGAAAACCCTCTCCTATTACCGAAATGACTCCGGCGCCTCCTGCTAAAACCATAGGTAAGGCAATTATATCGTCTCCCGAAATTACCAAAAAATCTTCACGGGTACCATCAATCATGCGCATGGCTTGCACCAAATCTCCTGCGGCTTCTTTAATGGCTACAATATTTTTAAAATCATTGGCCAATCGAATCACTGTTTCAGGTAACATATTACTGGCAGTCCTTCCGGGCACGTTATACAAAATAATAGGTAATGGACTTGCTTTTGCAATGGCTGCAAAATGCTGATAAATCCCTTCTTGGGAAGGTTTATTGTACATGGGCGAAACCGATAAAATAGCTGTAAAAGCCGATAGGTCTCTTTGTTTTAACTCGGCAATAACGGCTTGCGTGTCATTTCCTCCCACGCCCAAAACCAAAGGTAATTTGCCTTGGTTGGCTTCAATAACGGTATCAATTACCAGTTGCTTTTCTTCTTTAGAGAGGGTCACACTTTCGCCGGTAGTTCCTAATACCACCAGATATTCAATTCCATTGTCGATTTGATACCGGACCACACGTTGCAACCCTTCAACATCCACTTTAAAATCTTCCGTAAAAGGAGTAATTAAGGCAACTCCGGTACCCATGAGTGTTTTCATCTACAATTTATTTAAAAGGGTAACATATTTTTTTAATTCGGAGGTAAAGGTAGGAAAATCGGCAATAGAAGTACCCATAATTAAATCGAATAAGCGGTCGTTGGTATTGGCAAATCCTACCTTAAACTTTGCTTTACTCTGCGAAACCATCAAATCTAAAAAGGGGTGCTTTCCTTGGTAATACCCCACCAACACATCAAAATTTTGATTAAGAAACTCCGTGGCATTTTGGTTATTGATTTCTCCTTTCCAACTAAAATCTTTATTATTTATTTGGTTTTGCCGAAGGGTAGGAAGCTTTTTTTTAACTTCCAAAAAAGAAAACACCTTTACATCTTTAGGCTGTAAATTGAAAATTTTATACGTATCATACAGTTTGTCAAAATCCTGAAAAATCATTTCATCGACCAAAAATGCAAGCGTTTTCATTTTTGAATTGACTCCCGAAATATCCCGTTGCGCCAACAGTTTATTGGTGTGTTTTTGAAGCGCCTTTTTCTTTAAACTTTCAAACATGAGTTTCCATCAAATTCACTACAAAAATATTGAATTTATGGGATAATTTCCGAAGCGTTTATTGAAGCATCTCCAAAAAATCGTCTTCCGAAATAATAGCAACACCTAATTTTTCGGCTTTTTCCTTTTTACTGGGCCCCATGTTATCCCCCGCTACTACAAAATTGGTTTTGGCAGAGATGCTACCGGATACTTTTCCACCATTGTCTTCAATCAATTTTTTTAGCTCATCACGGGAAACTTTGGTAAAAACTCCGGAAACTACAAATATTTTACCCCCCAATTTATTTGTTTGATTGGCCAATTTCTCTGCAGAAATTTCCAGTTGCACCCCATAGTGTTTTAATCGTTCAATAATTTCTTTATGTTCTTCGGAAGTAAAGAAAGATATCACACTTTCGGCAATACGATCTCCAATTTCATCTACCGAAATCAATGCCTCAAAAGAAGCATGCTCAATAGCGGCTATGGTTTTAAAATGTTTCGCCAGTTTTTTTGCCACTGTTTCCCCCACGTAGCGAATTCCGAGGGCAAATAATACACGCTCAAAAGGCACCTGTTTTGAGGCTTCTATTCCGTTAATTAAATTTTCGGCACTTTTTTCTGCCATTCGCTCCAACGGAATAACTTGAGCCTCGGTCAATTCATATAAATCGGCATAATTTTTAATAAGCCCATTGTTTACCAATAGTGCAACTGTTTCGCCTCCTAGCCCTTCGATATCCATGGCTTTACGAGAAATAAAATGCTGAATGCGCCCTATAATTTGAGGGGGGCAACCATCTACGTTAGGACAATAATGCTGTGCTTCACCTTCGTTTCTAATTAATTGTGTTTTACATTCCGGGCACTGGGTAATATATCGTGTAGGTTGAGAATTTGCAGGTCTTTTACTAAATTCTACGGCTATTATTTTTGGGATAATTTCTCCCCCTTTTTCCACATAAACCGTATCTCCTTCTCGAATATCCAATTTTTTAATTTGGTCTGCATTATGCAATGAGGCACGTTTCACAATGGTTCCCGCAAGTTCAACCGGCTCTAAATTTGCTACCGGAGTGATCGCTCCGGTACGCCCTACTTGATACGTAATTTCATTTAAAACAGTAGTAACCTGCTCTGCCTTAAACTTAAAGGCCATAGCCCATCGTGGCGATTTTGCAGTGTAGCCTAACTCTTCCTGTTGCTGTAAATTGTTTACTTTCACTACGACACCATCAATTTCATAAGGTAAATCGTGGCGGTGAATATCCCAATAGTTTATATATTCCAAAACCTCATCAATACTTTTAGCAAGTTTAGCTTCTTTGGGGACTTTAAAACCCCATTGGCGTGCTTTTTCAAGACCCTCAAACTGGGTGGTAAAAGGTAAGGTATCTGCTTTTAAACTATACAGAAGACATTCTAGAGGGCGTTTGGCAACCTCGGCACTATCCTGCAATTTTAAACTTCCCGAAGCCGTGTTGCGTGGGTTTCTATATAATTCCTCACCAGCTTCCAATCGTTCTTCGTTCATTTTAGCAAAGCCCGCTAGTGGCAGAATAATTTCGCCTCTTATATCAAAAGAATTTGGAAAATCGCCCTTTAATTGGAGCGGCACTGATTTAATAGTTTTTACATTGATGGTTACATCATCCCCTTGTACCCCATCTCCACGGGTTACTGCTTTTACCAATTGCCCATTTTCATAGGTAAGACTCATCGAGGCACCGTCATACTTTAACTCGCAAGTATATTCTACGGGACCGTCGATCATTTTCTGAATTCTTGCTTCCCAGTCTTCCAAATCTTCTTTAGAATAGCTATTGTCCAAAGAATACATTCTATATCTATGAGGAACCGTTTCAAAGTTTTTTGTGACTTCACCTCCAACTCTATGCGTGGGGGAATTAGGATCGAAAAACTGTGGATTTTCAGCTTCTAATTTTTGAAGTAATTTTAATTTTTGGTCAAATTCAAAGTCACTAATGGTGGCTTCATCTAGTACATAATAGTTGTAATTATGATGTCTTAATTCGTCTCGAAGTTGGGTAATTTGTTGTTCGATAATCATACAACAAATATAAAAAAGAAACCCCACGAAATCTCGTAGGGTTTGCTTCAAATCATTAAAAAATTAATCTTCTATAAATAGCTTTCTTACTAAAGCTGCAGCTATTCCCCCTGCAATGGGTGCTACAAAAAATAACCATAGTTGTTGTAATGCCATACCACCGGCAAACAGTGCTGGACCCAAACTACGGGCTGGATTTACTGAGGTTCCCGTAATGGGAATAACCACTAAATGAATTAAAACCAATGAAATACCAATGGCTAAACCTGCCATTTGTGGCGAAGCATTTTTTGCGGTAGTACCAAAAATGACCATCAAAAACAAAAAGGTAAATACAAACTCGGCTATAAAAGCAGATTGCATAGAATAATTCCCTAAATAACCCTCTCCCCAGCCATTACTTCCAAGAGCCCATTCTCCCATGGTGAAACCTGAACCACCACTTAATAAAAGATATAAAACTCCAGCTGCGGCTGTTGCTCCTACACATTGAGAAATAACATATCCTATGGTATCTTTGGTAGATAATTTACCAGCGATACGCATCGCAATAGAAATAGCGGGATTAATGTGACACCCCGAAACAGGACCAATGGTGTAAGCCATGGCTACCACAGCTAAGCCAAAGGCAAAAGCAATTCCTAAAAGCCCGATACCGGAAGGGCCTGTAGTTGAAACTCCAGCTACGGTGGCTGCTCCGCATCCAAATAGTACTAATGCAAAAGTTCCTAATCCTTCTGCCATGTATTTTTTTGTTGAATTCATATATGAAAGGTTATGGTTAATAGTTTTAAAGTTACAAGAAACTTTAATTGAACGTATTTTTTGTTAAAAAACTACCTAAAAAAGTTAATAAATTGATTTTTAGGAGTGTAAAAACAAAAAAAAGGTCGCCTTAATCAAGACGACCTTTCCATTTAATTATTAAAAAAATTACTCCTTAATAAAACGCTTACTAACAGCCTTTCCTTCTGAAATGAATTGTACTAAATACATTCCAGAACTAAATTCTGAAACATTGATGGTTAAACTATCTACATTAGGATTCAATTTTTTAACCAATTGTCCTTGAACTGAATAAATTAAAATTTCTTCAAAACTTCTATCCAAAATTTCAATAGTTAACTGTGCTTTAGCCGGGTTTGGATACAATGTAATGTCGTCTGCAACAGCACGTGTGTAAGCTTTAATAGAAAAGCCTGTTTCGCTTACTGTTGGAATTGTAATGGGCGCAGAACTTACATTATCTCCTGAAATAATCACTTGGTCGAAATATACCAAATCATCATTGGCACTGGCATCGGCTCTAAAACGGATTCGGTTATTCGCATTAAAATTATAGCTGGACGAATTCAAAACAATGGTATCTGTAAAGAAGTTCCCATTGGTATAATGAGTTCCAGCCACATATTGACCAATTATTTGATACGAAGAACCGTTGTAAAACTCCACAAAGAAATCTTCTCCGTTTTCAAAACTTATCGTTTTGGTATGAAACTCAATAGAAACTTGTGAGTTTCCAGTAAGGTTCAACACTGGTGAAACCGAAATGGAAGAAGTAGAGTTGTCTCGTAAACGGATAGAATAGCTTCCTTCGTACGAATTGGCAGAAGATAAAACTCTGGCGCAATCACTACCGCCGTCGCTCCAACCATCGAAACCGGTTTCAAAATAATAGGCCGCTATTTGTCCAGCTCCACCACCTCCGGTAGTAGTTACATTTACCGTATTACTTAAAGGAGAATTGTTTCCGGCAGCATCAAAAGCCCTCACATTAAAGGTATAGGCGGTATTCGCAGTTAATCCGGTTACATTTGCTGAAGTTCCCGTAACAGAACCTATGCTTCCACCATTTAATAATACTTCATATCCTGTTACCCCTACATTATCTGTAGATGCATTCCATGAAAGAGTAAGGCTGGTATCAGCTACATTGGAAGCCGTTAAGTTGGTAGGAGCGGTAGGAGGTTGAGTATCTCCACCACTTCCTGCTTCAAGGTTTACGGTATAATCCTCTACTTCTCCATAAGTAAAGGTTTCACAGGAGGTAGGAATGGCATTATACTTCATAGAAACTCTCATTCTTGTTGCCGTTTGAGAGGTGCCAGTAGGTACTGTAAAAGTTCCACTGTTAGGAGTATTGGTAGAAGCTGCTTTAGACCAAACCAATTCGCCGGCATCAAGAAAATCCCCATCGTGGTTATAATCAATCCAAACGGCATATCCTTCAGCATAAACAGTTCCTGTCCACGTTGGCGTTACTGTAACAGTATAGGTTTGCCCTTCGGTTAAATTGGTTGAAATAGCAGTAAAATCTGAATAGAACTGTGCTCCAGAAGCATTGTTAATAGTATTCAATTGGACTCTTCCTATATATTCATCATTCACATTAGTACTAGCTGAAGTACAGTAATTAACCGGAGCAGTATTGGTTGTTGTAAACGAAGTTGTTGCATTTCCTGAAACATTTCCTGCAGCATCTTGTGCATTTACCGCAGCATTATAGGTAGTTGTGGGTGCTAATCCTGTAACATTAAAAGTAGTAGTTGCCGAAGTTCCTACCAAACTACCATTAATATATATATTATATTGTGTAACACCTACATTATCTGTAGAAGCGCCCCAACTTAGGGTTGCCCCTGCATTGGTAATATTGCTGGCTACTAAATTAGTGGGTGTGGTGGGAGCTTGGGTATCTGGTGGCCCTGCTTGCATTTGAAATTTGCCTACCACTCCTCTTCTTCCGCTACTCATATATTCAGTAATAAACCAAAAAGAAGAATTGTCTGAAGGATCTACATCTATTTTACTGTAGTCTCCATAGCGAGTTCCGGAGAAATTCTGATTTCCAGCAGCAATTACTTGTTCTGCAGAAGTCATAGTTCCTAATGGATCTGTACTTAATCTACCAGTAAAATAAGACCCCACTCTTACTGTGGTAGGAGTCGTTGGACCAGACATGGAGCTATATCCCATCCCTATATTTCCTTGGGCATCCATCGCTAAACTAGCATTCCAAGCATGCTTGCCGTTGGCAGCAGTATAGGTTCCTTCTTGATATAAAGACCAAGGTTGATTATCACCACTTTGACGGAATTCTATCCAACGTACTGCGGCCAATTCGCCACTAGTAGCATCGGCATCTACCACAAAGTTGAACAATGCCGAGTTATGCCCGGCAAATTTTCGGAATTGCGCTTGGTTCATAATAGTAGCTTGTAGTGCATCTATGGCTTGTCCTCCGCCAGGTTGCGTTAGGTTTGAAAAACTTCCGTTATCAAATACACTAATAAAGGGAGTAACGGTAATTTGCTGTGCTGCAGAAATGGTTGAATTGGCAGTATTGGCCCAGTTTACATCAATGGTCCACAGTTTAATATGGTCGCTGGAAACTCCAGCCCAAGCATTATCTTGCATATAAACTACGGTAGCACCTCCGGCAGCTGGTAAATTATTGTCTGTTACATTCAACACTTGAGGGCTAAAAAATCCACTGGTAACAATTCCGGGGAGGTTAAAGCCTAAAATTTTTGCACTTGGGCTTCCGTTCAACATGGCAGAACGCTCCAAAGCCCAAACTTTGTTGGAGCCACTGGTATTTTCAGTAATATAATAACCATCACTCCAAACAGATAATTTTTGATAATCTTGAACTGCCGAAATAGTATAAATGTACCATCCTGCGGTAAGCGGGTTTGGACCATCCGAAACGGCAATTTGTGCACCTGCAGTAGTACTTAAAAAAGTAAGTACCCAACGGTCTGCTGCATTATCATAGGAAACTGTTAAATCGCAACATCCACCAGAAGGAAAAATAGCAGGGTTAGGCGCTGTTTGTCCTTGCAGTACATTCCCAGATTTATCATAAATCATAAACCCTGTATTATATACAATCATCACGTGATTGGGGCCTACAGCCAATGAAGGATCGGTAGGTTGTGATGTTGAAGAATAACTATTAAAAACAAGGCTTGCAGGAGCTCTGGTAACTCCTTGTTCCATAGCATTTCTGTTTCTTACAAAATAATCATCTTCAGTTTGAGGATCTTGCCCTCTTACAATTTGATTTGCAATAGAACGCTTATCCTTTGCTTCACGGGGGGAGTCATCTGGCGCAATAAGGTCATTGGGGCGAGAATTCATAGGTGAAACATACTCAACATACGACACAGTACCTGTGTAGAAAGGCTGAGATGCCACATTTTCCTGTGCATGGGTTACAAAAGAAAATGCAAATAGCAAGACTACATAAAGTAATTTTTTGGTATTCATAATTTTTTAATGATTAGGTTAATACAATAATGAAAAAGTAGTCTAAATTTTTATTGAAAATTCAAAATATTTCAAAATTTCGATGATATACATTAAAAAGTTATTAACAAAATATTTGTAGGCTATTACTTACAATTAAAAAGATTTGTAAATGAGCTTTTTAACAATAACTTCTTTGTTAATAGTGATTTAATTAAGTCCTTTCGGGTTTTAACCATTTTGGAATTTTAGGAGCCTTAAATGCTTCCATTTTTTGAAGTAATGTTTCTATAGAATCAGAAACTAAAAGCAATTCGTAGTTTTTCATTTTTAAAAAACCTTTACGAACCATGGTTTCTAAAAGCTGAAGCAAATCATCGTAAAAATGATTAATGTTTAAGAGTCCGATAGGTTTTGTGTGGAGTCCCAATTGTAACCAGGTAAGAATTTCAAATAATTCTTCCAGTGTCCCCAATCCTCCGGGTAATACTATAAAGCCATCACTTTGCAGTTGCATGGCGAGTTTACGGTCATGCATATTTTGGGTAGTAATTAATTGGGTAAGACCTAAATGGACAACTTCTTT
>JAGQZA010000040.1:0-4613 GCA_020435805.1 Flavobacteriaceae bacterium | reverse complement strand
TTTTCTTTAAAAACTCAGGAATAATCCCTATTACTTCCCCATTATTTTCCAAAACCGATTTCGCCAAAACCCCCATTACCCCTATTTTGGCCGCTCCATATACCAACGTAATATTTCTTTGGGCAAAAGTTTTCCCCAGCTCTTGGGCCATTTCAATAATCGTTTCATCATTCCCTTCGCTACTGCCGCAAAAAACACATATTCTGTTAAGTTGATTCACCTAGTTTAGCTTTAATCATTCGGTCTTTTCCGAAAACATCTTTTTTTAACTCAATATTTATAAAATACTCTTTTTCAAGCAATTGAATTAACTCCTTACTAAGATACTCATTTATTTCGAAGAAAAGCAGCCCGTTGGGATTTAAATACTTTGAGGCAAGTTCGATAATTTTTGAATAAAAAACTAACGGGTTGTCATCCCCAACAAAAAGTGCCGAAGGGGGTTCAAAATTCAATACGTTTTTTTGCATTTGTTTCTTTTCAGAATCTCTTACATAGGGTGGGTTTGAAACAATAACATTATACATTTCGGGTAATGATTTTAACTTTAAAATGTCATTCTCGATAAAATTTACTTTTACCTTATTGGTTTTCGCATTTCGGGAGGCTACCTGCAATGCTTCTTTTGAAATATCCAACGCCGAAACCGTTGCGTTTGGAATGTTATTGGCTAAAGAAATAGCGATACAGCCTGTACCTGTCCCAACATCTAATAATTTTAATTCCGAATTATGATGTAAGAATTCAGAAACAACCCAATCGACCAATTCTTCCGTTTCAGGACGCGGAATCAACGTAGCAGGGGTAACTATAAATGGCAGCCCGTAAAATTGGGTTTCACCTAAAATATATTGTATTGGTTCATGGGTTTTCAACCTCATTATATATTCATGAATCCAAATGCTTTGCTCCCTAGGTATGGGCTCATCCAATTGCAAAAGCGTTTTTGATTTTGAATACCCAAATTCTTTTTCAGCAATTAAAAAAAAGAAGGAATTGATTTCTGAAACAGGATAGATTTCTTTAAGTTCCTTTTTAAAAACGTCTTGTATTTCGCGAAGAGACATCATTATAAATCCAATAACATATTGACACCACACGCATGGTGACCGGTATCTCCCATGGCACCATCAATATATTGAAAGCCATATTTTTTGTACAATTTTTGAGCAGCTTCCATATAAGACATGGTTTCCAAATAGCATTTTTCATAGCCAAACTCCCGGGCTTTTTTTAAACAAATATCAATCATTTGAGTACCTAAACCCTTCCCTCTGGCTTCCTCTAAAAAATACATTTTTTGAAGCTCACACACATTCCCTTCATAATGATCCAATTGGGCAATGCCTCCCCCACCAATGATGTTTTCATTTTCCTCCAATACAAAGTAGGCCGATTTTGGTTTTTGATAGGTTTCAAACATACAATCCAGAGAAACATCGGCATAGGCTGTGCCTACTTTGGGGACATTGAAATCTTCCAAAACACTACGGATAATCTTGGCAACAAACAGATTGTCTTTAGGTTGAATAGGGCGGATAAATGGAACGCTCATTTCTGAATTTTTACTCGTACTTTTGAGCAGTGAAGATACACGAAAAATACATGAAACGTTGCATAGCACTGGCTAAAAATGGCTTGGGAACAACTTATCCCAATCCGTTGGTAGGAAGTGTGATTGTACATAATGATACTATTATTGGCGAAGGCTGGCACCAGCAAGCAGGACAACCCCATGCCGAAGTACATGCCATACAAAGTGTTCAAGAAAAACATTTACTGAAAGAAGCTACTTTGTATGTTAATTTAGAGCCTTGCAGTCATTTTGGAAAAACCCCGCCTTGTTCCAATTTAATTATTGAAATGGGGATTAAAAAAGTAGTGATTGGCTGCAGCGATCCTAACCCAAAAGTCGCCGGAAAGGGTATTCAAAGACTGAAGGATGCCGGATGTGAAGTCATGGAGAATGTACTTCAAAAAGAATGTGAGGCCCTTAACAAACGATTTATTACTTTTCATCATAAGAAACGCCCCTATGTAATTTTAAAATGGGCCGAAACACAGGATGGGTTTATTGCTCCAAAACAGAAGAGAGAACAAAAACCTGTTTGGATTACCAACGAATTTTCCAGACAATGGGCGCATAAAATGCGCGCCGAAGAACAGGCTATTTTAGTAGGCACAACAACCGTTTTAGAAGATAATCCCAGTTTAACTACCCGAGACTGGAAAGGTCCTTCCCCCATTCGGGTACTACTCGATAAAAATTTGAAAATCCCGTCACAAGCATCTGTGTATGACGGGTCTGTAAAAACAATGATTTTTTCTGAAATAGAAAAGAAAAGTACTCATCTGTTAGTTTTTGAAACCATTCATTTTTCAACAGCGGTGGCCCAACAAATTTGTGATACGTTGTTCCAATACGAAATACAAAGTTTAATGGTTGAAGGTGGTGCAAAAACATTACAAACTTTTATCGACGAAAATCTTTGGGATGAAGCATTTGTATTTAAAGGTCCTTCCATTTTTACTGAAGGAACCAAAGCTCCCGTAATGGCTGGCACATGGATTACGGAAACTAAAATTAAAGACGACTCATTGTTTCACTTTATAAATAACAAACTTTGATTTCACTACTTTTCAGCATCATAGCTTCAACTATTATTTTAGTTGTTTTTAAACTTTTTGAACGCTTCCATATTCATAATTTCCAAGCCATTGTGGTGAATTATTTGGTCGCAGGAACCTTTGGGTTTATAATGCAAGGAGATGCTGAAAAAATAACGTCCCTACATCAATTTTCATGGTTCTATTACGCATTGGCATTAGGAAGTTTTTTTATTACTATTTTTTTCTTAATGGCACTAACAACGCAACGTAGTGGACTTTCAGTTGTTTCAGTAGCTACCAAAATGAGTGTGGTTATCCCTATCCTTTTCGGATTGTTATATTATCATGAAAGTTTAGGTCTTTTCAAAGGAATGGGTATATTACTGGCATTGGTAGCGGTATATCTCACTTCTATAAAAAATAAACACGGAATCACTATTCAGAAAAAAAACTTAATCTATCCCCTTTTGGTGTTTTTGGGAAGTGGGATTATAGATACGGGAATTAAATTTTTGGAAGAAGCCTTTGTTGCTCCGGAAGATGTAGCGGTATTTTCATCGGTGCTGTTTTATGCCGCCGGAAGCATGGGATTATTTGCCCTTTTATTTCAAAAACTGAAAGGAACCTTACATTTTGAAGCAAAGAGCATCGTAGGGGGTATTGCTTTGGGAATCCCTAATTTCTTTAGTGTTTACTGTTTAGTGGGTGCCTTGCGAAGCGATTTTATGGAAAGCTCCGGTATTTTTACTGTAAACAATATAGGTGTGGTCATGCTATCTACCTTTGTTGCGATTATTGCATTTAAAGAGAAGCTGATTCCAAAAAATTGGGTGGGTATTCTACTGGCCATTGCCAGTATTGTTTTAATAGCACTATCAAAAATATGATAGAAAAAGACAGCTATAAAACGCTTTCGAAGCCCGCTCCGGAAGTCCTCTTCAAAGATAGAGGAAGTAAGTTTTATGGCTATGCCTTTCCGGTTTCTTCGGAGGAAGAAATAAAAGAACAGCTCGAACTACTAAAAAAACAACATCACACAGCACGGCATTGGTGCTACGCCTGGCAACTGGGAAAAAAGTATGACCACTATCGGGCCAATGATGACGGGGAGCCTTCAAACAGTGCCGGAATGCCTATTTATGGACAATTGCAATCTTTTGAAGTAACCAACACCTTGGTGGTTGTAATCCGCTATTTTGGGGGTACCAAATTAGGGGTGGGCGGATTAATACAGGCTTATAAAACAGCTGCGCTGATGGTTTTAGAAAATTCAACAATTATTGAAAAGACCATTGATGAAATATTTCAAATAACTTTTGATTATCCTGAAATGAATACAGTAATGCGAATAGTAAAAGAGGAAAATCTTGAAATTATCTCGCAAAAATTGGAATTACATTGCGAATTGAATATTGCTGTTCGAAAAAAAGATGCTGAAAAAATTTTCGAACTATTTCAAAATACTTATAAAGTAGCCATCAAAAAAATTGAAGATTAGTCGGTCAATTTTTCAAGTAAATAATTGGGTGCTCTACGTATTTTATTTGAAGTTGTTTCAATAAAGACAAGGGTGGTATTTGCCGTTACCAAAAGCTCATTTTCTTCATTAAATATCTCATAATAAAATTCAATTGTAGCTGTAGGAATTTTCTTTAAGCTAGTGATAACGGTAATTACGTCATCATACCGTGCAGGGAGCTTGTATTGTATGTCCAATTTTGTCACCGGAAGTTGAATGTTATTTTCTTCCATCCACTTGTAAGAAAATCCTAACTCCCGCAACCATTCGGTTCTCCCCTGTTCAAGGTATTGCGCATAATTCCCGTAGTAAACAACCCCCATTTGGTCTGTCTCTCCGTAACGTACTCGAATTTTTGTTGTCGCTTTTCTCATTTTTTCTGCCTCCAAAAGGAACTTTTTTTGTAGCTTTATCGAAGTTGAAGTATGAGGAAAAAAAATTAGAAATTCAATACCTAATCCATTTTTTTTTTCATTTTTTTGTT